>JBDKRF010000033.1:0-13015 GCA_039683525.1 Clostridiaceae bacterium | reverse complement strand
TGGGAGATGATGACTTTGCCGGAGAGCAATGAACGCGGTGCCTTGACGGAAGCGGTATTCTACATACTGCTTGCGCTCTATACGCCGATGCACGGATATCGCATGATGCAGACGGTTCGCGAGCTCAGCCACGACAGGGTTAATTTGGGCGCGGGCACACTATACGGCGCCATTAACACCCTGCTCGAAAAAAGCTGGATCACGCCCATCGCGGGAGAAGCGGATTCCCGCAAGAAGGAATATGAAATCACGGCACTCGGTAGATCGATCATAGAGTCAGAGTTGCTTCGGTTACAGGAGCTGGTGGAGACGGGAAAACGAATTGCGGGAGGACGCACATTATGAAATACGTCATTTGGAAAGCCTATTGGGATTATGAAAAAGAGGAGCAGTGGCTCAACGAGATGTCCGCGCGGGGCATGGCGTTTACGGATTACTCCTGGTGCCGCTATGTGTTTACAGACGCGCCAAACGGACAGTATATCTACCGCATTGAGCTGTTGGAATACATGCCAACGCATCCGGAGAGCATGGCCTACCTGCGCTTTCTGGAAGAAAACGGCGTAGAAGTCGTTGCCACTTACCTGCGCTGGGTCTATCTGCGCAAGCCCGCCTCAGAGGGCGCGTTTGACCTCTATACAGACCTCGACTCCAAGATCCGTCACTATCAACGGATCAACTACTTCTGGACTGTGATGATGATAGCGGAGTTTGCGGCTGCAGGCGCCAATCTCTCCATCGGCATCGTGAACCTGTTTCTGAACGAGAAGCTCGGGAACTTCTCCTACGGCAATCTGATCATCGGCGGAGCAGTGCTCGCGTTCGGAATTCTCTTCCTCGCGCTGGATCTGCCAATCAGGCGGAAGATTAAGAAGTTGCGTCAGGAAAAAGCGATCCACGAATAACTTATTTAGAAAAACAGCTGTCTTTCGATCATTCGTGATCGTAAAGGCAGCTTTTTTCTAATGTAAAACACCAAAACTAAGAAAAACCTCTTTCGTTCGGCATACCGAAACAAAAGAGGTGATTTCCTTTTTTCAGAAAAGATTGGCTTAGTTGCCGCGGCTAACCTTGCCGGAACGGAGGCACCGCGTGCAAACATTCATCTTTGCCGGTCTCCCGTCAACGACAACATGCACACCCTGGATGTTCGGCGCCCAGCCGCGCTTGGTCTTGCGGTTGGAGTGGCTGACCAGATTGCCGGACATGACACCCTTGTTGCAGACTTCACAGTACTTACCCATGCGAATAGTCCACCTCCTTGATAAAAATCGAACAGAACAATATTACCACGCGGTTTGGGATCATGCAAGCCTTATTTTGCTGATCTGAGCCAGTTCTTTCGCGTTTTGCGCTTTGTTTCGGGGAGCTGTCGTCGTTTTTTTATCCGTGCGCGGCGTTAGCCGCGCGGGGATTCCCCATCCCTCAGCTCATCTGCGGAAAACCGACCTGTCGCAGCGCCTCGTAGAGCACGAGCGCCACGCTATTGCTCAGGTTCAGCGAGCGAAGCCCTTCGCGCATAGGAATGCGCACCGCATCCTCGCTTCTGCGCGTGAGCAGCGCCTGCCCCAACCCCGCCGTCTCCTTGCCGAAGACGAGAAAGTCCCCGTCGCGATATGCGACATCCGCATAGCTCTTGCTCGCGTGCGTGGAGAGCAGGAAAAATCTTGCCTCCGGGTACGCCGCCTCTACCTCGGCAAAGCTGTCATGATAGGTGATGTCGAGTGTGTGCCAATAGTCCAGACCCGCGCGCTTGAGCTGCTTATCCTCCACCGAAAACCCCAGCGGGCGACATAGATGCAGCTTTGCCCCCGTCACCGCGCAGGTGCGCGCAATATTCCCCGTGTTCTGCGGAATCTCCGGTTCAACCAGTACAATGTGAAACAACGCTTTCTTCCTCCGAGATAGTTTGCGACGCACTTTGCGAACCGCTTTTTTAGATTGTCTTCTAGCGTATCGAGTGACTGTGTTCCGTCATGCGATACGCCTCCAGCATGAGCAGCATCTGCTCGCGCACATCATCCGGCGCGAGAATCTTTACCTTGCCGCCAAACTGAAAGACCCAGCCGTAAAATGGTGCAGATACCCGCACCGGCGCAAACAGCGCATAGGTCTGCTCGTCCAGTGGCTCAACCGGCACATCCGCGCCAAAGCGATCCAGCATTGTGCCGATCATCTGCCGGTCAAAGGAGAGATGCACCCAGCGCTGCTGCGCAGGCGCCATGGAGAACACAGTCCTTGCATAGGCAGCCGCGTCAAACGAAGCATCCAGTGGCACAGCCGGCTCGTCCAGCGCGCACACCTGCTCCATCTTGTCGAGCCGGTAATGCACAAGCCCCTCGTGCGAGGGATGGTCGGCGATCAGATAATAGTGATCCTCCGCGTAGATCAAAAGGCACGGGCTGACGATATAAGCCTCTCCGCCGCGCTTGGGTGAGAGCGCCTTTTTTGCCGCAAACTGACAATAGAGAAAGGAAAGTTTACCACCGCGCTCCAGCGCCGCGAGAATCTGCGCTGCATTGGAGTAGGCGGTTTCACTCTCTGCCTTGTATGGGCCAACCGCGCCGCCCTGCCGCTTGAGCCAGGCCGCGTCATACCGACTGCCCAGAGAAGCGAGTTTCTCGATCAATGCCAACGAGTGCTCCCGCGAAAGAACGCGACTTGCGCGCACCATATCCGTCAGCAAGCGAAGCTCCGTGCGCTCAAACACGCGCGCATGCAGATAGTATTCATTGGCTTTATGCCTGTGCACGCGGATGTCAAGCCCGCTTTCACGCAGCAGCTCGATATCGGAGTAGACCGCGCGGCGATCTGCCGCATATCCTGCCAGTTCCAAATGCGCGATGATCTCCCGCACAGTCACGCTGTGGCGCTCGTCGGTGTGCTCCAGTAAATAGGCTCGCAACTGCAGCAGCCGTGCGCGTGCATCCAGCATGGTTCCTCAGCCTCCGGCTGACGGCGGGTTATTGAACCGCGCCGGTGATCGAGTCAATCGCCCTCAGTTCCTCTGCGGTGAGCGCGGGTGCTTTGAGTATGCCAAGGTTCTGCACGATCTGCTCCGGCGAAGACGCGCCGATGAGCACGCTGGTTACCTGATGCAATCGCAGCACCCAGCTTAGCGCGAGCTGAGAGAGGCTCTGCCCGCGCGAAAGCGCAATCTCGTTGAGCGCGCGAATCTGCCCGAGCTTCTCGTCGGTAAGTTGCTCGCGCCGCAGAAACGGTCCGCCCTTTCCGATGCGGCTGTCTGTGGGAATGCCGTCCAGATAGCGGTCGGTCAGGAGCCCCTGTGCAAGCGGGCTAAAGCAGATGATGCCAAATCCGGCATCGTCCGCCGCCTGATCCAGCGCATCCGCCTCGATATGGCGATCGAATATGGAATAGCGCACTTGATTGAGCACAAACGGGCAACGCAACTCCTTGAGGATACCCACCGCCTTTCGTGCGGTTGCGTTATCATAGTTGGAGAGCCCCGCGTACAGCGCTCTGCCGCTCTTCACCGCCGTATCGAGGGCACTCATGCTCTCCTCCAACGGTGTGTTTTTGTCCATCCGGTGGTGGTAGAAGATGTCCACATATGGCAACCCCAGGCGCTTGAGGCTTTGATCAAGGCTCGTCAACAGATATTTCCGGCTGCCCCAGTCGCCGTAAGGGCCGGGCCACATCGTATAGCCTGCCTTGGTGCTGACGATCATCTCGTCTCGGTAGGCCGAAAACTCCTCGCGCAGGATTCGTCCGAAGTTCTCCTCCGCGCTGCCCGGCAACGGGCCATAGTTGTTCGCGAGGTCAAAGTGCGTCACCCCGTGGTCAAACGCGGTAAAGCACATGTTTTTCATGTTCTGGAGATTGTCGTTCGTGCCGAAGTTATGCCAAAGCCCCAGCGAGAGCAACGGCAGCTTCAACCCAGTTTTGCCGCAAGAGCGGTAGTTCATCTCGTCGTAGCGCTGTTCGTTTGCAGTGTAGGACATAAGCTTCCTCCAAAATCACGTATTTGAACCCTGCTTGAAATTTGTAGGTGTCGATATGCTTCATTGTAACATATTACCGCATGTTCCCCAAGCCAGCCGCACAAGAAACGGCGGAAACAGATTGACCGGAATACCGAAGATTGCGAAATGTTCAAATAAATATAAGAAATCGTTCATTGACTTTTCTGCGCAAATGCCGGAAAATGAGGAACATCGGCGGCGTAAAATCGGGTTTTCCGCGTTTGCTCTGCCGAATTTTTTGAAACAACCGGAGGACATCTTGTGATCACCAAAGTACCCGTAGCCACCATCGAAATGCAGACCGGCAGCATCATCAAAATAGAGCTGTATTACGATATCGCACCCAACACGGTCAAAAACTTCGTCACGCTAGCCAACAAGGGCTTCTATGACGGAACGATCTTTCACCGCGTGGTGAAAAACTTCGTCATTCAGGGCGGCGACCCGACCGGCAGCGGCACCGGCGGCCCAGGCTACCGCATCAAAGGCGAGTTTTCTAACAACAAACACCCGAACCATCTCTCCCATGAGCGCGGCGTGGTCAGCATGGCGCGTCAGGGCAACGCCTATAACCCCGCAGCCGCCTACAACTCGGCGGGCAGCCAGTTCTTCATTCTGCATGCTGACGCAAAGTATCTGGATAAGGACTACGCGGCGTTCGGCATGGTCGTCGAGGGGATGGACGCGGTCGACGCAATCGCAACCTGCGTGACCGGCGTGCAGAGCAAACCCATCGTCGAGCAAAAGGTAAAGACCATCCGCGTGGAGACATTCGGCGAAGAAATCGGTGAGCCGGAGACCATTGCGGACTGACAATCGTCCGTCCAGACCCGATCAATTGGATCAGAACCGCACCAAAACGCGGTAAAATTTGTACCCGACGTTCAAAGTCTATTGACACAGACGCGCCCTTCTGCTAGAATACATAAAAATCTTTATGTATTTGAGGCGGTTTGGCGCGTTCTTTTTTTACGCCGACGCCGAATCGAAACACACATCAATTGCGAATTGGAAGTGATGCTATGTCCCAATCTGGAATTGCGGCTGCGGTATCGGATCTCTATAAAAATCTGCGCCTCTCGCACTACCGCAATCTCTTCGGCCAGCTGCGCGAGAAAGCGGGCAGTCTGAGTGCGACCGAGGCGTTCTCCGCCGAGGTGATCTATCTGCTGGATCGCCCAACCATCGGCGAATTTGCCGACTTTATCGGCATCTCGCAGCCAAACGCGAGCTACAAGGTGAACTCCCTCGTCACAAAGGGATATCTTGAGCGCGTCTGTAGCGACGACGACCACCGCGAAGCGCACCTGCACGTGACCAAGAAGTTCCTCGATTATTACGGCAGGCAGCTACCGGACATGAAAAGCGCGGTCTCGTCCGCCCTCACATCGTTTACCGAGCAGGAGGTCGAACTGCTGACACGCCTTTTTCATAAGCTCAACCGCCATCTCGCCACACAGTCCTGATGGCAGCTTGCGTTTCTCTTTCGCTGTGCCGCGGCGTTACGGGGGTAGCCGCGGTTTCCTATTCACAAATCGAATATTGGGGGTAACACATGGATTTATTTGAAAAGTGCGGCCGCATGACCGCCGTCAAGGAAACCCGCGAGGCGGGCATTTATCCGTATTTTCACGCGCTGGAGTCGCGTCAGGACGTCGAGGTCATGATGGAAGGCAAGCGCCGCATCATGCTCGGCTCCAACAACTATCTGGGTCTCACCACGCATCCCGAGGTCGTTGCAGCCGGCATCCAGGCGATGGAGCAATACGGCTCCGGCTGCTCCGGCTCCCGCTTCCTCAACGGCACGCTCCGTATGCATCTGGAGGTGGAGCAGGAGCTCGCACGCTTCCTCAACAAAGAAGCGGTTGTCACCTTCTCCACGGGCTTTCAAAGCAACCTCGGTATCATCAGCGCACTGGTCGGCAAAGGTGACTATGTCATCTGCGACAAAGAGAACCACGCGAGCATCTACGACGGCTGCAAGCTTTCTTACGGCACCATGGTGCGCTTCCGCCACGCGGATATGGAGCACCTTCGCCACACGCTGGAACAGATTCCCGACACGGCGGGCAAGCTCATCGTCACCGACGGTGTCTTCAGCATGGGCGGCGACATCGCGAACCTGCCGGAGATCGTCAAGCTCGCAAAAGAGTTCGGCGCGCGCGTCATGGTGGACGATGCGCACGGCCTCGGCGTGCTCGGCAACGGCGGACGCGGCACCGCGAGTCACTTTGGCCTCGAAGACGAGGTGGATGTCTACATGGGCACGTTCAGCAAGTCCCTCGCAAGCCTCGGCGGCTATATGGCCTCCAGCCTTGAGGTTGCCGAGTTTGTGCGCCACACCTCGCGCCCATTCATCTTCTCTGCCTCTATGACGCCCGCGAACTGCGCCTGCGCGCTGGCAGCGCTTCGGGTGCTTGAGCGCGAGCCGGAGCGGGTCAGCCGCCTGCAGGAGATCTGCCGCTATGTGCGCGCGGGACTCACCGAGCGCGGAATCCCGCACAAATACACGGCGGATATCCCGATCATTCCGATCTATACCTACGAAACCATCCGTACGCTGACCATTGCAAAGATGCTCTACGAAGCGGGCGTTTACGTCAACCCTGTTCTGCCGCCCGCCACACCGGCGACGGAGTGCCTGCTCCGCACGAGCTACATGGCGACGCTGAAGGAACCGCTGCTCGACGAAGCGATGGACATCATGGCAACTGTTCTTACGGAGGAAGCAAAATGAAGCACGTCTGCGTTCTCACCGGCGGCAGCAGCGGCATCGGCAAAGCGACCGCATTGCTGCTTGCAAACAACGGATTCACCGTATATGAGCTGAGCCGAAAGGGTGCGGATGCGGACGGCATTCGCCACATCACGGCGGACGTCACCGAGCCGGATCAGGTCAAGGCCGCAATTGCGCTGGTACTCGAAGCCGAAGGGCAGATCGATCTATTGGTCAACAACGCTGGCTTCGGCATCTCCGGCGCTGTGGAATTCACCGACCCCAAAGAGGCGTTTTCCCAGCTCAACGTCAACTTCTTCGGCGCGCTGCACTGCATTCAGGCGGTGTTGCCCACGATGCGCGCGCAAAAGCGCGGGCACATCATCAATATCAGCTCCGTTGCGGCGCCGATCGCGATTCCGTTCCAGTCGTTCTATAGTGCGACGAAGTCTGCAACCAACTCCCTGACCCTTGCTCTTCGCAACGAGGTGAAGCCCTTTGGCGTCAAGGTCTGCGCGGTGTTGCCGGGAGACGTGAAGACGGGCTTTACCGCAGCGCGCAAGAAGAGCTGCGCTGGTGCAGAGGTCTACGGCGAAGCGATCGACCACGCGGTGGCCGTCATGGAGCACGACGAGCAGAACGGCATGCCGCCGGAACTGGTAGCCAAGGCGGTACTCCGCGCAGCAAACGCTAAGAATCCCAAGGCATTTGCCACCGTGGGGTTCCAATATCAGGTGTTTGTGCTGCTGGCGAAGCTTCTCCCCGCGACGTGGACAAACGCCCTCGTCGGCATGATCTACAAGTAAATCCGAACCAGCAATCAAGCCGTCTCCGGTTGGAGGCGGCTATTTTTTGCTGTAATGTGCCTAAAAATTGCCGTTTTTGTTCCGCTTCCGATGCAAGATTTTTCGTTATGGTATGTGAAATACGATACAGGAGAAGTAAATGCAATGGAAACGCAGGAAAAAAAGCGGCTCACCGCAGGTCAGTCGCGTGCGCTCAAGCTCGTGCTGGACGCGATCATGCTCATTCTGCTCGTACTGATGTACAAAAAGCAGGTCATCAGCATGGAGTTTCATGAAATCGGCGGGCTCGCGCTGATCGGACTCTTCGTCATTCATCATCTCGTCAACGCACGCTGGATCGGCTCCGCGACCAAGCGCCTCTTTGCCAAGGGCACGCCGGGTATGGTGCGCGCGCGGTATATCGTCGATGTGCTGCTGCTCGTGGCGTTCCTCACCGTCGGCGTCACGGGTATTCTCATCAACAAGACGCTGTTTGAGATTCACATCGCGGGCAACGCGAAGACGCTGCACTATTTCGCCTCCGCAATTGCAGTCATCCTCATGGGCGTACATCTGGGACTGCATGCGGATTATCTTTTCGGCAAGCTGTTCCGGGCGGGTGCAAACAAAATCGCGAAGATCGCAACGGCGGTTGCGCTCGCGGCTCTCGTCGCATTCGGCGGTTACAGCGTCTTTACTACGCAGTTTGTGAGCTACCTTGCCGCCCCGATTCAGACCGCGCAGTTCTCTCGCGGGGATTTCGAGCCGAGTGGCGCACCGGCACTCGATGGCTCCGTAAGTGAGCAGCCGACCGACATCAGCGAGCTACCGGAGTTTGCAGCCGATGGCGGAACGCAGCCGTCATCCGGCGCACAGCCGCCGCAGGGCGACGGTAACAGTGCTTTCGGCGGCGAGCAGGGTCAACGCCCCGGCGAGGGCCAGGGTCGCGGAGAAGGCGCGGGAGCGGGTCACGGCGAGGACGGCTCGAATGCCGCGCTGCTGATTGCGCAGTACGTGAGTATCATCACACTGTTCGGCGCGATGACATACGGAGTCGTGAAGCTTGCAGGCAGGAGGAAGCTTACAAAGAAGAACGATACGGCGATTGTCGCCGCCGTGATCGATGAACCGAACGTGGATTCTTCGGAAGAATAAGCTGATTCTGCGTGCAGCGAAAACCCCCCCGGTCGCGTGGTTGCGATCGGGGGTTTTGTTCTTCTTTCGATGGAGTCTTATTGACAATCTATACGTCAATCATGCGAAACTCTTTTTTACAGCTCTTTCTCGAATTTTAGGAGGTAATAGATGCCGATGCCAACCACGAAGAGATATGCAAACACCAGCAGCAGCACGACAGCCACATCGACGTTCATCAGCGCGAACGAGATCATCAGCGCGCCGAAGACAAACACCATCGCGTCATACGCCTTCGCTTTCGCGCGGGTGCTGATTTCGCGGTTTCTCTCGTCGTTGACCTCGATCTCCTTTTGCTTTTGCCGTTCGGGATACTTTTTGTAAGCGTAGCGCTCGATCACGCCGGCCACGCCCTGCCCAAAGAGGCCGCAGCCGATGCCGATGAACACGTATGGCAGCGCGCGCATGATCCCCTGCGGATCTGCAATCGTCTTTGCGAGGTAAAGCCCCGCCGCGAGTAAGACTAAGCCAAGGATGCCCAAGGCGGTCTGCAAACCATGTTTTTTCATACGGATTCCTCCTCATAAATAAAAATCTCTTCGATGGATACGTCAAAATAGCGAGCGATTTTGAATGCCAGCAGAATAGAGGGATTATATCGCCCGTTTTCCAGCGAACCGATGGTTTGGCGGGAGACCTCCAGCGCTTCCGCCAACTCCTCCTGCCGAATCCCGCTCTGTTTTCGCAATTCTTCCAGCCTGTTTTTCATGTGTCCTCCGCATTTAGGTTTACGATCGATGGAAAGCGCGCTTTCCATAATAGTAGCACACTGTAAAGAAATGTCAAGCATGCTTTCCATTTTTATAAAGAATAACAGAAAAACAGCACCCTTTTCAGGGTGCCGTTTGTCTGTTTGGAGCTGATGAGCAGATTCGAACTGCCTACCCTGCCCACAGTTCGGCAAGGTCGCGCTGCGTTGCCGCTCACGCGGCATCCTTGCGCTTCCTGCCTCACTGGGCTTACGCCTCGCTATATCCGCCACTGGCGGCGCTCGGCTCCGCCCCCATTACCAAGATTGGCTCTTCTCAAGATAGACAATCGAACATGCTAACCTACTTGAAAACAGAAAAACAGCACCCCGTTTGGGATGCTGTTTTGTCTGTTTTGGAGCTGATGAGCAGATTCGAACTGCCTACCTCCTCATTACCAATGAGGTGCTCTACCGACTGAGCTACATCAGCGCTGCAACGAACATTATAGCGAAGCTAGCCGTTCATTGCAAGTGTTAATTTCCGTAAAAACGAATCTTATTCCTCTACGCGGATCATGCTCTCCACCGCGTTGACGCAGCCGAGCGCTTCGATCTTCTTGAGCGCTTCCCTCACGCCAAACTCGCTTGCCGCATGCGTGAGGAACGTAATCCTCGAAGACACGCCGTCGTTCTCCCCAAGCTGGATGACGCTCTTGAGCGAAACCCCCTGCTCGGCAAATGCCGCGGCAATATTCGCCATCGTGCCGGGACGATCCGCCACATGCAGACGAATGCAATAGATGCAGTGGAAATCCTTGACAAGCTCGATCTCGCTACTCATGCTCTCTTCATTGACAAACGTCATATACTTATGCTGCTTCTCATGATGGCAGGCGTAGACGATGTCGCTCACCACGGCGCTCGCGGTCGGCATACAGCCAGCCCCTCGGCCATAGAGCATCACGTCGTCCACCGCGTGGCCGGTGAGGAAGATCGCGTTAAACACACCGCGTACGCTCGCGAGCGGATGCGTCTTGGGGATCATCGTCGGGTGCACGCGCACCTCGATCTTGTTGCCGTCCTTTTTCCCGATGGCGAGCAGCTTGATGCGGTAATTGAGCAGCTGCGCTGTCTCAAAGTCCGCCTTCGTCAGCTTCGTAATCCCCTCGCGGTAGATCACCTCGATAGGCATATGCGCATGGAACGACATCGACGAGAGAATCGAGAGCTTATACATCGCATCATAGCCCTCTACGTCCGCCGTGGGGTTCGCCTCGGCATAGCCCAGCGCCTGCGCTTCCTTCAGCGCGTCCTCAAAGCTCTGGCCACTCTCGGTCATCTGCGTGAGGATATAGTTCGTCGTGCCGTTGATGATGCCCATCACGCGGGTGATGTTGTTGGCCTGCATGGAGTCGAGAATCGTGCGGATGATCGGGATGCCGCCGCCGACCGTCGCCTCCAGATACAGCCCCGCACCGGTGGCCTTGGCGGCCTTTTCAAACGCGGGCCAGTTCTTGCTCATGACTTCCTTGTTGGAGGTCACGACCGTCTTGCCTGCCTCCAGCGCGCGGATGATAAACGTCTTTGCAGGCTCGATACCACCCATGCACTCGACCACGATGCTGATCGACGCATCCGACAGGATCTCGTCAAACGACGTGGTGAAGAGCGCGCGCGGTGCGAGGTTCAGGTTTGGTTCGTGCTCAAAATCCCGCACCAGAATGCGGCCGACCGCAAGATCGATTCCCTCGCGGTGCGCAATCTGCGCGCCGTTTTCGCTGATGATGCGGTAGACTCCGCTGCCAACCGTTCCAAAGCCCAACAGGGCTACGTTAAAGTGTTTCACATGTCCTCCTCATTCTTATCGCCAGTTTTGAAACCAATGCACAAACGAATCCGTTATAGACCGTTTGTGAGCAATCTGTTCATCCCCGTCTTGCTCATCAAAAAGAGCGCCCGTAAGCGCCCTTTTAAAAAGCGTTCGGGTAAATATTACTCGGATAGTGCGGCACCGATCGCCGTTGCAAACGCGGCATGGTCGGGCACGATAAACGTGACATGATGCAGTGCGGCTACCTCGTCGAGGCTGCGCTGCGCGATCGGCCAGTCCGTAATCGTACCGACCATGATAATAGTTCGAGTCAGGTGCCGCTTTGCAGCAAACACAGCCATCACGCCGATGGACTGGAAAATCATATTGCAAAGCCCAGCCGCGATATCCGCGCGCGCAGACTGCTCTGTGAGCTTGCTCATGTTTGCGACCGTAGCGCTGGGCGTCAGGTGCGAAAGCGTACCTTCGAACACGTCCTTGAGCTGCAAGTCGATGGCATGCAGGTCTCCCGCTGCCGCGAGCCGCTGCAGTTCTTCCATATCGTCCGTTCCGCAGAGTCTGTCGCTAAGACCCTTGAGCATGCCGCCGCCAAGCCCGGTGCCGCCGACGTGCCAGGCACGAACGGGCGTAATGCGCGTAAACGACGTGCCGGTGCCAACGCTTACAACGAGCGTATTGAGCTTCTTAGAGAGCTTGGTTGCCCCGCGCGAGACGGAGGCAAACTCTTCTTTATGCACTGTGGGAATACCCTTTAGATTTCCCTGAACAAACGAGGAACCGACGCCTGTGATCGCGATGCGCTTGACACCCGCGTAGCCGAAGCTTTCCAGTGCGTCTTCAAAGCTCTGCTCGTCAGGCTTTCTGTATTCCTTGACGCACTTGCCGTTTTTGACCAGTGCAAACTTCGTGGTGGAGGCGCCGATGTCGATGCCCAGCACGATCTCTCTCGGGCTGATGGCTGCAACGATCACGGGCACGAGCAAAACCGCAGCAACAAGCTCGATCGAGCCGTTGACGCCAATAAGCGTGGCGTAGATGGTGCCAAGCAACGGGGCGCCTTCGAGCACAGCGGAAAAGAGCTTAAGTGCAGAGAGAACGAGCACGGTGTTGGTCAGCGTTGCCGCCGCGGCGGAGAGCGCAGCCACCATGCCGGAGCGCAAGCGCAATTTCCGCAATCCCGACGCGGTAAGGCCGCCAACGATGCCGACGATGACACGCGGAACGAGCGAAATCAGCGGGTTGACGAACGGCGCCCAGAGCGGGTTGGTCAGCGCGCGCAACATGCATGTCACGCCCCAGACGAAGCCAAGCACCGCGCCATACTGCCAGCCGAGCATGACAGCGCCAACGGCGACCACGATGTGCAGCGTAGTGATCTCCACAAGACCATAGTTGATGTAGCCGGTAAACGGCACAACGGTCATGACGATGATCAGGGCGGATAGAATTCCGGTACGCACCAAGCTCTTCGTGTCGGTTTTCCGCTTTGTCGCAAATTCCATCTGTGTTCCCTCCGTTTCGCCTTAAAGTGACAGGGGTTTCGTTAAGTTTCCATATTATATATCATCCACACACCACTTGCAACGAAAACGCTTGAAAAAACGCAGAAAACGCAAAAAATTCAGCAGTGCGTGAAGAACCTCCACCCTATAGAAGCCAAAAACGGATTTCCATTTTTCATGATTTTTCTCTCTCGAATGTGTCAGTTTTTCGTTGACAGGGCAACCTTTCTCCGCTATACTTATTTTTGCATTTGTGATGTGCGGGGGAGCATAGCTCAGCTGGGAGAGCACTTGCCTTACAAGCAAGGGG
>JBDKRF010000032.1:0-7204 GCA_039683525.1 Clostridiaceae bacterium | reverse complement strand
AACCGATAACGCAATGTTTGTCGGGTTGTTGATCGGCATTATACTCATCATCGGCGCGTTGAGCTTTTTGCCAACCCTGTCGCTGGGTCCGATCGCGGATTACTTCACCACGCGCTGACAGGAGTGTGATACGTATGGAAAAGAAATCGAATTCCGGCATTCTGATGGATGCCCTGACGCAGTCCTTCGTGAAGCTGAATCCAAAGATACAGGTAAAGAATCCTGTTATGTTTGTTGTCTATCTCGGGGCGGTGTTGATTACCGCGCTCTACGTTCTCTCGTTCTTCGGCATCTCTGACGGTGCGCGCGGCTATGTGCTCGCCATCGCGCTGATCCTCTGGTTTACGGTGCTGTTTGCCAATTTCGCGGAAGCCATCGCCGAAGGGCGCGGCAGAGCGCAGGCCAACACCCTCCGCAAAGCAAGAAAGGATGTACGCGCCAAGAAACTAAAGTCCGCCGCGAGTGTGGCCGACTATACGGAAGTTCTGTCCGCTGACCTGAAGAAAGGCGACATCGTCTATGTTCAAGCGGGCGAACAGATTCCGATGGACGGCGAGGTGATCGACGGCGCAGCCTCCGTGGACGAGAGCGCCATCACCGGCGAATCCGCGCCCGTCATTCGCGAATCCGGCGGTGACCGCAGCGCGGTCACCGGAGGCACAAGCGTACTCTCGGACTGGCTGGTCATCCGCGTCACCGCGGAGCGAGGCGAAAGTTTTCTGGATAAGATGATCGCTATGGTGGAAGGCGCGTCCCGCAAGAAAACCCCGAACGAGATTGCGCTGCAGATTCTACTGGTTACATTGACGATCATTTTTCTGGTCGTATCCGGTACATTGCTGCCGTTTTCCGCCTTTGCCAGCAAGCAGGCGGGCGCGGGCACGGCCGTCTCCATCACAAACGTGGTCGCGCTGCTCGTCTGCCTTGCGCCGACCACCATCGGCGCGCTTCTCTCCTCCATCGGCATCGCCGGTATGAGCCGGCTGAATCAGGCAAATGTGCTCGCCATGAGCGGACGCGCCATCGAGGCCGCAGGCGACGTGGATGTACTGTTGCTGGACAAAACCGGCACCATTACGCTTGGCAACCGGCAGGCGAGTGAGTTTCTGCCCGTCACGGGCGTCAGCGAGCTGGAGCTTGCGGATGCGGCGCAGTTGTCTTCGATCGCGGATGAAACGGCGGAAGGGCGCAGCATCGTGGTGCTCGCCAAGCGCAGATTTGATATCCGCGCGCGCGAATTGACAAACGCCAATGCAGTTTTTCTTCCCTTTACCGCAAAGACACGCATGAGCGGCGTCGATTTTGCGGGCGAGGAGATCCGCAAAGGCGCGGCGGACGCGGTTCGCACCTATGTGCTTGAGCACGGCGGAACCTATCCCGACGAGTGCGACCGCATCGTCAAGCGTGTTGCAAACCAAGGCGGAACACCGCTCGTCGTTGCGAAAAACGCACGCGTGCTCGGTGTCATCTACCTGAAAGACATCGTAAAGAAAGGCGTCAAAGAAAAGTTTGAAGACCTTCGCAAGATGGGCATCAAGACAATCATGATCACGGGCGACAACCCCATGACCGCCGCCGCCATCGCCGCCGAAGCGGGTGTGGACGACTTCCTCGCCGAAGCGACACCGGAGGCGAAGCTCAAACTGATTCGTGACTATCAGACCAGCGGTCACCTCGTCGCCATGACGGGCGATGGAACGAACGACGCCCCCGCGCTCGCGCAGGCGGATGTCGCGGTCGCGATGAACAGCGGCACGCAGGCGGCAAAAGAGGCGGGCAATATGGTCGATCTTGACTCCAGCCCGACCAAGCTCATCGACATCGTCCGCATCGGCAAGCAGCTTCTCATGACGCGGGGGGCTTTAACGACGTTCAGCGTTGCTAACGATGTATCGAAGTATTTCGCGATCATTCCGGTGTTGTTCTTCAGCATCTATCCGCAGCTTGCGGTGTTGAATTTTATGCACCTGACCAGCGCGACCAGCGCGATGCTCTCGGCAATTCTATACAACGCGCTGATCATCATCGCGCTGATTCCACTCTCGCTCAAAGGGGTTCGCTATCGCGAGCTGCCCGCGAGCCAGTTGCTGAGCCGAAATATGCTGATCTACGGCCTCGGCGGAATCGCCGCCCCGTTCTTCGCGATTAAGCTCATTGACCTGCTGCTGACCGCTTGTGGCCTTGTTTGAGGAGATATTTGTTATGAGGAAATTATTGGTTGTCCTTCGCCCGGCATTGATTTGCTTTATTGTGATGACGCTGCTCTGCGGCGTGCTCTACACCGCCGCTGTCACCGGAATTGCGCAGCTGCTCTTTCCCAATCAAGCCAATGGCAGCGTGATTTCGGTTGCTCTCGCGGACGGCTCGGTTCAAGAAGTCGGCTCCGTGCTGATTGCGCAGGACTTTACCCAGCCGAAATACCTGATCGGCAGACCGAGCGGGGTGAGCAATCTCTCGCCAACGAGCAAGGAGCAGGCTGCGCTGGTTCAGGAACGTATCGACTGGTGGCACAACTTTGATCCGGAAAACACCCAGGATATTCCCGCCGATTTACTTACCGCCTCCGGCAGCGGCGTTGACCCCAATATTTCGCCCGAAGCAGCGGAATATCAAGTGGCACGCATTGCCAGAGAGCGCGGCATGGAAGAAAGCAACGTGCGCTCTACCATCGAAACATACACAACCGGTAAGCTGCTGGGTGTGTTCGGCGAACCGACTGTTAACGTGCTCAAGGTAAACCTCGCGCTAGACGGACTTCTTGACTGAACAGGCGTTCCGTGCAGTGCGCTTACGTGGTAAAATCAGATGAACGGCGAAGGGTGGTGCATCCGCATGGAGAATCGAAACTTTGATGAGCGGCCCGACCCGGACGCGCTCCTCGCGGGGCTGGAGCCGGAAGCAAAAGGCAAATCGGGGCGACTGAAAATATTCTTCGGCTACGCGGCCGGCGTCGGCAAGACCTACGCCATGCTGGACGAAGCGCGGGAATTGCTTAAGTGCGGTGTAGACGTGGTAATCGGCTATATCGAACCGCATACGCGCCCCGAAACAACGCGCCTTGCGGAGGGTTTGCCACGCATTCCGCCTAAGGTCATATCATACCGTAACATGACACTGCGCGAATTCGACCTCGACGCGGCGCTTTCCCGCAAGCCGCAGCTCATCCTCGTGGACGAGCTGGCGCATACAAACGCGGCTGGCGTGCGAAACAGAAAGCGTTATCAGGACGTCGAAGAGCTGCTCAACGCCGGGATCGACGTGTTTACCACCGTCAATGTGCAGCACATCGAAAGCCTCAACGATATCGTCGAAAACATCACAAAGGTCAAGGTACAAGAGACGGTTCCGGACGCGATTTTCGAGCGAGCGGATAAGATCAAGCTCGTCGACGTCGAGCCGGACGAGCTGCTGCGCCGCTTTGAGGAAGGCAAGGTTTATCGTCCCGATCAGGTGGAGCGCGCGCGGCGTAATTTCTTCGTCGTCGAAAACCTGCGGCTCCTTCGCGAAATCGCACTGAGAAAGGCCGCCGACCGCATTGGGTACAATAATCAGACCGGCCGGGCGGCGGAAAAAATGGCGAACACGCGATTCCTTGTCTGTATCGGGCCTTCTCCTTCCTCCGCACGCTGCATTCGCTGGACTGCGCGAGCGGCAGAGGCGTTTCACGCGCAGTGGTCCGCCCTGTATGTGGAAACGCAGGATAGTGAATACTTCTCCAAACAGCAGCAGGATACGGTTCGAGCCAATATGGATCTTGCCGCAAAGCTAGGCGCGGAAATCGTTACGATTTCTGGTACAAACGTCGCCGTTTCCGTCGCGGAATATGCTCGCCTTTCCGGAATCACCAACATTGTCGTTGGAAAAAGCCGCCGCCACGGTGTTTTACAAAAACTGTTTCAAGCCGATTTTGAGGATCAATTGATTGGCCTGCTGCCAAACATCGAAGTGCATATCGTTCCGGATATTCCTCCGCGGCGGGTCGCAGGCGAACGGACGCAGCGGCGGCAGCGGGAACGCCTGAACATTACTCCGCTCGACGTACTCAAATCCTTTCTTATTATGCTTGCCGCCACGCTGATCTCGATGCTGCTTCGGCGTCTGCACATTGGTGATCAAAATATCATTATGGTGTATATTCTCAGTGTACTGATGATCTCGCGCGCGACACAGGGGTATCTTTATGGCGTAATATCCTCCGTTCTCAGCGTTCTTCTGTTCAATTTTTTGTTTGTTGAACCACTTTACACATTTACCGCGCTTCAACCAGGCTATTCGGTAACCTTCTTAATCATGCTGTTCGTGGCGCTGATTACCAGCGCTTTGACCATTCGCATCAAAGCAGAAGTAAGGCTCGCCGTACAAAAAGAACGTCGCACGGAAGTGCTCTACGAAATCAACAAGAGGTTGCTTTCCACGCGCGGGCTCGGCAACATTGTCTCCCTGACAACCGAGACGCTCGTCAATCTGTTTGGCCGCTCCGTTGTGTTTTACACCCAGTCTCCAGCGTCTGGCGCAGATGGCGTGGTTCTTGTCGCGCCGGATGACCTAGGCGAAGAAATGCTCCTGTCGCCGGATGAAAAGGCCGTTGCACACTGGGTATTTGTCAATCAAAAACGAGCCGGTTCGGGTACGGATACGCTCATGGGCGCAAACGCATTCTACATGCCGGTCATTTCCCAGGGACATGTGCTTGCCGTTTGGGGAATCTCCTGCAAGAAAGCGGGGTTGGATCACAATCTGCGTCTATTCTTGAGTATGATCGCCTCCCAGGTTGCCATGGCACTGGAGCGCCAGCGTCTCTCGGACGAACAGCGTGCGATTCTAATTGAATCCGAGCGCGAGAAGATGCGCGGTAATCTCCTGCGCGCCATATCGCACGACATCCGTACTCCGCTGGCGGGGATCTCAGGTGCAAGTGCAGCTATTCTGGAGAACAAAGACGCATTGAGCGCGGAAACGAAAGAAAAGCTCATCGCAAACATTCAGGATGAATCGCAGTGGCTCATCCGCATGGTGGAAAACCTGCTGTCGGTGACGCGCCTCGACGAAAACGCCGCCAATCTTAAAAAACTGCCGGAAGCTGCGGAAGAAGTAGTTGCGGACGCGGTTGGGCGAATCCGCAAACGCTTCCCCGAGCGGGTCATAGAAGTAACCGTACCGGAGGAGTATCTGGAAGTCCCCATGGACGGCACGCTGATTGCGCAGGTGCTGATCAATCTTTTAGAGAACGCCGCAAAGTTCTCGCCGGAACATACACCGGTGGAAGTGTCCCTGCGGAAGGACGGCGATAATGCGGTATTCGAAGTTGCCGACCACGGCAAGGGTATCCCACTAGAGGAACTTTCAACGTTGTTTTCCGGCATGCGTTCACATGGGGAACCGAGCGCGGACTCCTCCCGCGGCATGGGGATTGGACTGTCCATCTGCAAGACTATCGTCGCCGCGCACGGCGGGCGAATTGGCGTGGAAAACCGTCCCGAGGGCGGCGCGGTGTTTCGCTTCACACTTCCGCTCGCCGAATAGATACCATAGATAGTCGCTCAAGATTTCATTTTTGGAAAGGTGGTAATTCGTATGGAAATTCAACCGCTGGTACTCCTGATTGAGGATGAAGATTCCATCAGCGCCTTTATCACGGCGATCCTTACCGCCAATCACTATCGCACGCAGCGCGCAGTCAACGGTAAGGAAGGCTTCGCGCTCGTCTCCTCAAACGCGCCTGACGTAATTCTTTTGGACCTGGGTCTCCCCGACATGGACGGCGTGGAGGTTTTGCGCGACATTCGAGCACAGTCGAAAACGCCAGTGATTATCGTCTCTGCGCGCGGGTTGGAGCGGGATAAGGTCGCCGCGCTCGACCTCGGCGCGGATGACTATATCGTCAAGCCGTTCGGCACGGCGGAGCTGCTCGCCCGTATCCGCACCGCGCTCCGTCACAGTCCCAAATCCATGGGTTCGGAGCCGTTCGGGCAAACGAGCAAAACCATCGGCGAGCTGTGTATCGATTATCAGAAGCGTGTCGTTACGCTGCGCGGTGAAGTGTTGCACCTCACACCAAACGAATATAAGCTGCTCACGCTTTTGTCAGTCAACGCGGGTAAGGTGCTGACGCACGATGCCCTGATCCGCGAGGTCTGGGGACAATATGGCAACGAGAGCCACACGTTACGCGTCAACATGGCAAATCTCCGCCGGAAAATCGAAGAAAACCCAGGTTCTCCGCGCTATATTCTGACCGAGATGGGTGTGGGCTACCGGATGGCGGAGGAATAGCGTATTGAAGATGCGCAAACCGGCTGCTTTGCAGCATGTAAATACCGTGCACCCACCCCTGAGGATACGTGCGGAAGTATCGAATGTGCAATACACATCATATTGATAGAAGGCAGTGAAGATTCATCATATTCATAAAAAAGCATTTCGTAATTTTCTATAAGTGTGCTATTTATCTCATTGAACGCTTCTGTTAATTTTTATACATCTTCGCCCATTGCTGCTAATTACTTTCTATTCGCTAGTATCTGTTTTTTCGTCTACTGTTTCAACTAATAGCAAATCCGATGACGATCAAGATAAAGCTTAAGTTTAATATATATTTATTTCCCAACATCTGTAATTGGGACAATTTCGCCATCACTATTCCGAGCTAATGTGAAAAATAATCATTGCGAGCCAATATGTTTTCAATGCTTCGTTTACACCATATGCTGTTGCTTGTCGGCGACAATGTACCGTGTCTCTCACGTTCCCGTTTGATCCCGATAATGCTCCTACCTTCCAAGTACATATCAAAAATACTTCGAACAACTCCTGCTTCAATATCGTTGATGTGCAATTCTCCGCTTTCATCATTTATATAACCGTAATATTTACTGTAATAGATGCGTGCAGTTCCGTTCTCATTTTTTTAATGCCTAATCATATGTTATCGCCTCTGATCGTATTCTCTTCTTGCGCGTCACCTTCAAGAATTGAAATATATAGCATTGTCAAAGCAACGCGCTGGCGAAGGGACTGCAACAAGTTCTGTCCGCATAGCGCACTAACAAGCTTGACAAAGGCCGAGCTTGCCAGAAAATCGGGTTCCGAGGCCGTTTGAAAGTCGATTTTTTCCGTTCGATGTGGTTAATTATTACCTGTTTGTGTATATCATTTTTCACAGCAACTTTACTCATATTCGGGGGTAAGGGGAATAGCGTAGTCT
>JBDKRF010000031.1:0-4479 GCA_039683525.1 Clostridiaceae bacterium | reverse complement strand
GATTGTTTATGATTTGCTGAAGGACAAGCTGAACATTGCCAAGCTGACCTTCACCAGCGGCGTTAACGCGGCTTCCGAAGTATTTGAAACTCACAACAACATTGACCGCTGCCCGTTGTGCGGTATTGCTCTAAACGAAAATGGCGCATGCCCCAAATGCGGGTACAAGAAATAATTCCATAATTCACGCGCCACTCTGATCTGAAGCGAAATCCTGATCAAATCTCTTGAGGAGCAATCGAAAGGTTGCTCCTTTTCGTTCCCACTGTCGCTCGACAGCGATTTTGGAAGGTTAATTCACGCTCAAGTCTGATTGTAAGTCGAAAATCGCCGACAGGGACACATCCCCTGAAAATGGCACAAAAAACGACCCGAAGGCCGTTTTGAACTGTTTTATTTGTTCTTCGCAAGAGTATAATCGGGGTTCTAAATTACTCGATTCTAATACGCCTTCTTCGTGATCGCAATCACTTCTGCGACGACAACCAAAACCATTGCCGCAATTGTGGTGATCATGACAGCTGGATACATGCCGTTAAACCCTATTGCGGATGCATGCTTTACAACAATCCCGGCATACGCCCACAGGATCACAAGTCCATAAGCATAGTCCTTATTGCGCAAGATGGTGATAATACCGATGACTGCGCCGATTGCGATGATGGCAACTGCCCAAACGGTTTGAGACAGTCCAAATCCGTTCCAGCCCAAGCTCACCAAAAGCGTTGTCATGTTCGCGATTGTCGCAACGGTGATCCAGCCGAAGTAAATACTGAACGGCAACTTGACGAATACTTTTTCTTTCGTACTCAGCGTTTCTTTTCGAATCGCACTGACAATGATGGCGAGGCATACGAGGATTAAGAGCATGAGTACCATCGAAAGGGCGATGATTCCGTAATGCCATGAAAAAATCCACACCGTATTCGCGATCGATGATATGGAGAAGACCACTCCAATTTTGTTCATAAGCGCATCGCTCATACTCCTGTTCTTTTTAAACAGTCCGAGCTGAAATACCGTATATGCGGCAAGTAACAAATAGATGACGCCCCAGATCGCGAAAGTAATGCCGGCGGGCGCAAACAGATTTGGGTATGAGTCTGATACAGCGCCTGTACCGATACCGTTGATTGGCAGTATGTTTGCAAGCGCATTCACAACAACCATAAGGATGAAGGTTATGAGTGTCAAACCTCTGATCGTTTTCTTCATGTAAATACCCCCTTTTTGTAGTTATTATAGCACGCTTGCATGCAGTGCCAAAGGATACCTGATCAAATTTCTTTTTAATTGTTTTCAGGAGATATTCACAGTATCTATCTGTGTGTTACAATGTTAGCAAGAACATCTTTTCATCTTCCCTTATCAATTTCAAATAGGAGGAAATAGAATGAAACGGTTTTTATCAGCACTACTACTCATAGCCCTCGTCGTTTCATTTGCTGGGTGTTCAAGCCAGCAAGAGGACACGGTTGAAGAACCGTCTCCACAGTTGCAGGAAGCGTCTGATACTGCAATACCGTCCGAAACAGCAGCGCCAACACCTACTCCAGAGCCAGAACCATACGCACCGGTGAATCTATTCGACATCGAGTTCAATCCGTATGCCGGTATGGAACTGCCCGATATCTTTACCGTTATCGCTGCTTCGTTCACTAAAGGTTCTCAAAAGCTGGAAGGTAGAAATCCCTTCATCCTGTCCATATCTGCAGAGGGTAATATGTTTGCTGCCGTAGCTTATCAAGCGGATGCGGCGGGACTTTCGGAGCAAGAGAAAAACGACCGTTTCAATGAGTATTCCGAATATGGTATCACTGAGTTTACCGGAACTGACGGCCGAGTGGTCACAATAAGGCAGCAGAAACCTCATGATGAAAAACACGAGAACGGAGCATGCCTGATCGATTTGACATATAATGTGCCTGCTGCGGATACGGAGAAATACACTCAACTAATACGAGACAACTACAATATAAACGCCTTGAGCTTCGTCCAAGATGTTTTCGACAGTGAGACGGATTTCTCCGAGTGCAGCATCGAAGTGAACCTGCAAAAAAACGAAGCCGTCGTTGCTGTGCAATACTATGTCGATGATGCCGAAGCGGCCAAGCAACGCGTTGCTGAAATCCCGCAAATCGAGTGGAGAGAGTGGTACGGGCTTCCGTCAGCCAATATTCCCTATGGTATGATCAGAAACACACTTGTCTTCGACAGCAGATTTGGCGCTGCTATACTGGTATTACAATCCAACAACGAAATCAAGTCCTCGTTGAGAGAGTACGTTGAACCTGAGTTCTCTCTGGTAAAATTTGGTTTTGATTTCGACGATGCCGGGACGTGTGGTGTCTATTATCAACACGAGCCCCATTACATGAATGTTGCTATTCACAGACCGGAGTGGGGTGATTTCGCCGACGAGTGGAACATCGAATACTTGGACCAAATCAACGGCTACAACTTGCGGATCACGTATCATTTGGTTGAGGACAAGTATCACATCGCTTTAGATAAAGACAACGCGAATTCTGGATTTGACTACTTCCCCAACAACAACTCAATGGAATACAACGGACAATACCCTGATCAAGATACCGTGAACCGGATGTTCAACGATGCCTTTGGTACAGAGGGCGAGGATTATTACGGTAAACCAATGGCCTATTTTGAGCAGCTGGTCCAAGAGCGTTTCGGCATGAGTATCGATGGACTTTACGCGTTACCGAAACAATAAACCTTTCATGCAGTTTTTGACATTACGAAGATCCAACTTCTTTAAAGATTAGTTCATTTTGTTCGGGCCAATGATCAGTGTGATGCATATTTTGTATAACACTGATCATTTTCGTTTTAAGTTATCAAAGAGAATTACATACGCGCGTACCGGAGATTCCATGAGTATTCTGTAAGAATCTATAGGAATGGTGACACAACATCCTCTATAAAATATTCCTTCTTTACGGAAGCAAGCCCTTGAAACTGCCGGTAAACTTCCCACTGGTCAAGCAGAGCGCCAAGCGGCATAAGCCAAACCTCGCGCTCCGACCGCCCTAGTAGCGTCACTCCGTAGAAGATCAGTCGGGCAAACAGCTCTTCGTCACTTGCCCGACCAGCACGTTTTTTGAGGGTTCCTCCTCGCTCTCGACATAGCGTTTGGTCCCCTTGATCATCGCTTCCATGATCGCGGTCTTGTAGCCCGAAAGATCCAGCGGCGTGGTGAGCAGTTCGACCGCTTCCTCGGTCAACAGCTCGCGCTTATCGTCCGGATCGAGCAGATTGTGTACTTGCGTGCTCTGATTGGCGAGCAGCGTGATCAGCCAGACCACTTCATCCAGTGCAAGCTCAAAGTTCTCCGCTTTCATGAGCTTGTCGCCCAGGTGCTCTAAACCGCCATAACGCTTCGCGATCTCTTTGGTCGCGCGGGTGGTCAGAAGCATTTCATACTCCCGATTGCCGATCTGGATCATAGCGCCTCTGTCGTTTTCCATCTTTTAACCCTCCGCCGCAAATGTCGGCTCGTAGACCTGCGTGTACCAACCCGAGATCGTCGCTGCCGGTACGCTCGTATCATCCTCGTTGACCTCCGCTTTCCACGGATGCTTGCCTTGCCCGTCCAGCTTATTGCGCCGGATGATCGTTCCCTCGATCGACGGGGTCGAGAACGTGATGTTGTCGCCCTTCGTCTGTAGGTTGGTCGCGGGAATGCCGAACACGACGCGGTAAAGCCAGAAGTAGCGGTATTTGCCGTTGCTCTTCTTCGCTCGGAACCCGATTGCAACCGGCTGCCCGCCGTTCTCGCTCTGGGACACCAGAACCTTGTTATCATCAATCTGCGACCCGGTGAGATCGCTCGCCACCGCCGCGCCGATGTTGTCTATGCCCAGCGTCAGCGTGCCACTCTTGAACTCCTTGACCACTTCGGCCGCGCCATCGTCGGCATATAGCGTCGCCTCGTTGATATCGATCTTCAGTTCCGCAGACATCGCCTTGGCGAGCGAAACGGGCGCGGCGTAAGTCTCGTCGCCGTTCGTCCCCTCGGTGATTTTCGCGTAATACAGTTTATCCAATCCGATGGTTGCCATCTAATCTTCCTCCATATACTCCTTCGCCACATCGATGGCAAAGTGGTGATAGCCTGTGTCCTCTTCCAGCCCGATATAGCGGCGTTCGGACACCAGAAATCCCGCCGTGAACAGCAGTCGAACGAGGTGCCGTTTCTTCGCGCCATAGTTGCCCTTCGAAAAGAGCAACAGCCGCGCTTCCTCGATGTTCATGCCCGGCGCATTGTCCGAGAACAGCTCGAAATGCTCCGAAATCGGCGTAATCACAACATACTCGTCCGGCGCGGTGGCAGAGAAAACGCCGGTCTCCACAGGAAGTCCGGCGCTTGTAACGATCATATTCAGCTCTTCCAGCATGCTCATGGCAGGTTCAGCTCCTCTTTCAAAACGCGCTGCATCTCATCAATACACGGCTTCC
>JBDKRF010000030.1:0-2867 GCA_039683525.1 Clostridiaceae bacterium | reverse complement strand
TCACGAGCGTTGCTTTTTCGCCGGATTTTGCCGCGGAGATGACCGCGGTCGGCTGTTGCGCAGCACCCTGGAGATCCCGGATGTCTGCCTCCTCCAGCATGCCTTCCAGCAAGAAAAACGAGTTGCTGTTCTTCAAAATCCGGTACGATTTCGCAGATTCATATTCCAGATAAGTAAACGAGGAGAATCTCATCTTCATTGCACGTTGTTTTAACGCGCTGAACTCTTCCGCCGAAATCATGCCGCACCATCCTTTCGACACACTGCGATCGGCCAATGTTTCAAAAAAGACGACGGAATCCGCTTCCGCCGTCTTCGTGATTATGCTTTGAAGGAATCGAACCCCATCTTGTGGTAGACCTTGTTGACGGTCTTGCGCGCTGTTGCCTGCGCACGCTCTGCGCCGCGCTTCATGGTCTCGTTGAGATACTCTTTCTCGGCGAGCATACGCGCGTACTCCACCTGAATCGGGCGCAGCGTCTCGATGATCGCATCCGCGACTCCGCTCTTGAGATCGCCATATCCTTTACCTGCGAAGTGCGAGGCAGACTCCTCGATGGTCTGGTTCGTACACGCGGAGTAGATGGAAAGCAGGTTGTAGACGCCCGCGCGCTCGGGACTATCCGTAATCTCGCCCGCGCTGTCCGTGACCGCTCGCTTGAGCTTTTTCACGATCGCATCCGGCTCGTCAAGGATGCGGATATACGCATTCGGGTTGGGGTCGGACTTGCTCATCTTCTTTTCCGGTTCCTGTAGGCTCATGATGCGCGCGCCGACTTTGGGGATATACGGCTCCGGCACAACAAACGTTTCGCCATACATGTTGTTGAAGCGTATCGCGATATCGCGCGTGAGCTCGACATGCTGTTTCTGATCCGCGCCAACGGGGATATACTTCGCCTGATAGATCAGGATATCCGCCGCCATCAGCACAGGATAGGTGAAAAGCCCAGCGACGATATTCTCGGTGTTCTTCGCGCTTTTCTCTTTAAACTGTGTCATGCGGGAAAGCTCGCCCATATAAGAATTGCACATCAGCGCCCAGGTGAGCTGCGTATGCTCCGGCACATGACTTTGGATGAAAATCGTCGAGCGGTTCGGGTCGATGCCGCATGCGAGGAACAGTGCAAAGGTCTCGATGCTGCGCCGCCGCAGTTCGGTCGGATCCATGCGCACCGTCTGCGCGTGCAGGTTTGCGACCATATAATACGCGTCGAATTCGTCCTGCATGGCGACGTAGTTTTTAAGCGCGCCAAAGTAGTTGCCTATGGTGAGTACGCTCGTCGGCTGAATGCCGCTGAGTACTGCATGTTTGGTTGTCGTTGCTGTCGTTTCCATGTCCTTCTCCCAATTTTGCCGCATCAGCGGCGGTAATGGTCTCTTCTCTCAAAGCGCGCCTTGCGGCGCGCCATTAAGGTGTTTCGTGTCTCTTGCAAAAGGAAGAGCCGCGATTTTTCGCGAAGCGCGCCTTGCGGCGCGCCATCGTAAAGAAAAATATTGAGCAAGAAATAAGCCGAGTTCTGTCGAGTGCGACCATCTTCCGAACCATTTAAAAAAATGATTTTAAGCAACTTGTGTGCCTAAAAGAAAAAAATTTTGAGCAAGAAATAAGCCGAGTTCTGTCGAGTGCGACCATCTATCTGAGGCCAATCGTTGCCGAGAGGCTCGTGCGATTCCCGAGAGCGTAGCGGGCAGCTATTAAATGCTCTCATACCAATCTTGCACCAAGTGGGGTTTACAGCGCGCTTCCGTCGCCGGAGCGCGGGTGAGCTCTTACCTCGCCTTTCCATCCTTACCCGCAAGCGGGCGGTTTCTTTCTGTTGCACTTTCCCTGGAGTCGCCTCCGCCGGGTGTTACCCGGCACTCTGCCCTGTGGTGCTCGGACTTTCCTCACCCACTCTCGCGGGCGCGGTCGCCTTTCTTACTCAAAATCATATTCTTTTATCAAATTTCATCACGGTTCGGATTCGTTCATCTCTTCATCAAATCCGACTCATCCAACCCTGCTCAGTCGTTGGAGTTGTAAAGGATCCTGCCGCAGTTTTCGCACTCCACGATTCCATCGGTCGTCGCGATCTTCTTGAGCATCACCATCGGCAGAGACATGTTGCAGCCGCCGCACTTGCTGTTGACAATCTTCGAAATCGGCACGACGTGATGGAGTTTGACCTGCTGATACCGTTCGAGCAGCGCAGGATCGACCGTCTTACTGAGCGTTTCCAGATTTTGATCGTGTCGATCCAGCTCTCCCTGACGCGCCACGCGCTCTTCTTCACACTGCACACGAAGCGTGTCGTATTCTTTCTTCGCCTTACTCGCCGCGCGCGCGGTGGTCTGATATTCTTCCGACGCTTTCTCGATCTCGCCCAGCAGAGATTTCGCTTCGCGAACACCCTGGGAAACCTCGCGGTTGAGCCGCTCGATATCAACCTTGAGCTCGGTCATCTCCTCAGCGGTGCTCTCGTCGTCCTGCTTGATGGTCACAAGTTCTGAACTCTCCACCTGTAATCTCGATTCGAGTTTGCTCACCTGATCGTTCAGCTTGGTGAGCTGCAGCTCGTATGCTTCAATGTCCTCGGAAAGTTTTGCAATGACCGCCTGCTGATTTTTCAGCTGCTTGTGCAACTTGTTCAGCTGGAGTCTTGCGGGAGTGGTGCGAATCTCGTTTTCTACGGTATTCTTCGCAACCTCGGCCTCTTGGTAGGCCCATAACGCTTCAATCTTTATCACGGCATTTTCCTCCTCAAAGGCGCACAAACGGACTCCCGTCTGAACGCGATAAACTATATTGTACACCAAAACAATCGTTCTGTAAACTTTTCATCAAAGGCTACAGCACAACCGCTTCCGTTTCGTAGTGTCCGGCA
>JBDKRF010000029.1:0-18581 GCA_039683525.1 Clostridiaceae bacterium | reverse complement strand
GTGCCTTTTTTCTTGTCTGACATTCTACGCGAAAACTGGATTGGACGATATCGATCACCGCGAAGCACTTGCCTTCGAGCGCGTGCACGCGCTCATTGATCGCTTTTCGAACCGCTTCATCCGTCATGGAAAAATCAAACGGCACCACCACGTCGAAGACGAGGTTGATGTGCGTCGGTCCCGCAACCACGCGGAAATCATGCAGCGTCAGCCTGTCGTCCAGCTCCGAGAGAATCGTGAGTGTCTCGGCACGCAGGCGGTTTGTTTCCTTGTTATTCATCTCAACCGGGTCCATATGGATGACCGCTTCGCAGCCGCATTCCTTGCGCAGTTGTTTTTCGAGGTTGTCCACCGAGTCGTGCAGTTGGATCATGTCACCATCCGCAGGAACCTCCGCGTGCAGCGAGATCATTCTGCGTCCCGGGCCATAGTCGTGTACGACAAGGTCATGCACGCCGATAACGCCATCCTGCGCCATGACGATCTGCTCAATCTTATCTACAAACTCCTTTGCGGGCGGTTGCCCGAGCAGGGGGCTGATGGTTTCCTTTGCGGCGCGAATGCCGGTGTAGCCGATAAACATCGCTACCAAAAGACCCGCATAACCGTCGATCATCCAACCGGTCCATTTGCCGATCAAGGTGGAAATCAATACCGTAGAGGTCGCTGCAACATCGGAAAAGCTATCCATCGCGGTTGCGCGCATAGCAGCGGAATCGATCTTCTTGCCGATGCCGCGGTTATAGAAAAACATATAGAGCTTCGTCAGGATGGAAGCGATCAGCACGCCGAGCGCGAGGAACGAAAACGTCACAGGCGCCGGATGCAGAATCTTGTCGATCGAGGTTTTCCCAAGCTCAAAGCCCATCAGGAGGATCGCCATAGAAACGATTAAGCCTGCGATGTACTCAAACCTACCGTGCCCGAAGGGATGCTCTTTATCCGCTTTTGCATCCGAAAGGCGAAAGCCAATCAGCGTAATCGATGCGCTGCCTGCATCCGAGAGGTTGTTGAATGCATCTGCCGTGATGCCAATGCTCCCGGTCAGTGTTCCTGCGATGATTTTTCCCGTAAAGAGTAGGATATTGAACAAGATTCCGACCGCGCCGCAAAGCATGCCGTAACGGATACGTACGGTTGGAGAGGTGAAATTCTTGTAGTCCTTGATCAAGATTCTGGACAGAAAGGTTATCATGGCTTCCTCCGGCGCGAATGATTTCGGGTTCGATCATGGTAAAAGTTCAGAAATGCGACGGCATATCGAATCATATGCCGCCGCATTGTTTACTGGATAAGTTTGGGGTTTCTCTCGTTATTACTCGGTTATGATTTCCGAGTCAGCGTTCTTTTTCACGCTCTCGATGCCGCCGATTGCGGACGCTTTTGCCGAATATCCTTCGGAAGCGAGAATCGGCTCACCGTTCTTTGCGCGTAGGCGGAAGCGAAACTCACCCGCTTTGTCCTTATAGAGTTCGAAGACGGGGTTGGTCATATTCTTCCATCCCTCGACGGTTTGATCTTCGATCTGTGCAGCGGCAGCGTTCTTTTTTACGCTCTCCGCGCCGTTCTTCGCGGCTGCTTCAGAGGAATATACTTCAGACTTGCCAATCGGCTCTCCGTTGGCTGCCTTGAGTACAAAATACGGTCCCGTTTTGCCTTGTTTGATGACATATTTTCCCATAGCATTCAGCCTCCGTTTTTTGTTACCATATCATTTTTAATGGTAAATTGCAAGTACAGAGCGCACGTAAAAAAATTCAGTACAACATTGTTCACAATCCGGTTTGCTGTCAGTTCAGCGCCTGTTTTATTAAATATTTCAATTTAATGCGTACGCAGGGCAATCAGAGCCGTACACTATATATTGTGGTGTTCACAATTGCAAACCCATATTTGAACAAAGTTTGAACAAAAACAGAAAAATCCTACGCTGTATGGTAGAAAATGCTTGCCTTTTCGCCTTTGATTCGGTATCATGACGTTAAACACACAGCGTAAAGGCGTACCTGCCTGAGTGGGAATCCTTCTAGCGGGGTATATGACTATGACAATGACCGAAAAACTTGACGTGCTCATGTCCGAACGGGGCATCAATAAATCCCAGCTTTCACGGCTTTCCGGCATTCCTTATATGACGATTGTCAACTTCTACGAAAAAGGCACGGAGAATATCAAGCGTTCTACGCTGATCAAGCTTTCGCGTTTTTTTGACGTTACCGTAGATTTTTTAATTGTGGACGAAGAAACGCGCCGTGCGTACCCGAGCGTCGCACCGAAATCCGGTCAAATCACAGCGCTGCCAACCTCCATTGTCAAGCCGCGCATCTACCGTGCCATAAAGGGCGTACCGTTGCTGGACGAGCAAAACATTGCCTGCTATGACGAGGTGCCGCAAAGCATCCGCTGCGACTTCACACTTCGCTTCACCGGTGACAGCATGAAGAAACTCAACATCAACGATGGCGACATCGTCTACGCCAGCATGATGGAAGACGTGCGCAGCCACGAGGTCGCGGTCGTACTGCTCGATGGTACGCTGACCCTGCGCCGCGTCTACAAGAACGAGAATCAGATCGTGCTCATGGCAGAAAACCCCACGTATGCGCCGGTCGTCATGCGCGCGGGCTCCAATGTGCATATCCTCGGCAAGGCGGTCGCGTTTCTCAACCCCAACGCCTCGGAGAGCCTGTTTTAAATCCGTTTTATCATTCGAACTGATCCTTCAAACAAAAAACCTGCGATTTCCGCAGGTTTTTTTGATGTATTTTCCGTTCAGCCGATCTTCAGGCATACAATCTGCGGCCCTTTGCCGCTGCCGCCTTTACCGCGCGTACCGACGACCAGGAGGTTATTGAACACCGCCGGAGTCGAGTCGATTCGGCTGCCGAGATCGACGCTGTTGAGCATGTTGCCGTTTGAGGCGTCGTACATGGTCACATACCCACCGCGATCACACTGAATGAGGTACGCCTTGCCTTGTGCGTCATAGACCACCACAGGACTCGCCCAGTAGTCGTTGGTCTGCTCGATCGACCAGATGATCGCGCCCGTGGCCTTATCATACGCTACTATTCTGCCGCCAATGGTATAACTTCCACCTGCGTTGGGCTGTGGCAGCGTCTCGCTGTTGGCTTGCGTGCCGTCTGCTGCGGCCGTCGCCGCGGGATCGGGCGTATCCGTCGCCACGGCGGCGGTGTTTCCTCCGGAGAGGGCGGCAAGGCTGAAGGAATAGATCACGAGGTTGCTGATCTGCCCGCGCCCGGCATGCGGGGTCGCGACGATGCCGCCGCTCGCGCTCGCATCTCCGGTGGCACAAATCCAGCGCTTCTCCCAAACGATTGCGCCGGTCAGCCCGTTGATCTTGCGCTGATAGCTGTATCCATATCCATCCGGCAGGTCGCTGCCCTTGCTGCGGGTCTGCGAGCCGGTGTAGAGATAGATCGTATTATCTGCGTAACTTTCATCGATTACAACGGATGAATCGCTTTCGTCGGTCACATCCACCACATACTTGATCGTCATGGTGTTGAGGTCGACGCACTGCAGTCTGCCGCCGTTGTCGGTGAAGAACGCATAGTTGCGGAACGCGGAGACAGAGCTTTCCATGCCGTACCAGCGTACATCTGTCGTTTTACTGTCAGCATAGCCAGTGCCCGTGTAACGCGTCTTGATCAGCCCGTCCGGCTCTATCGAAACCGTACCCGCTGCCGCGTCAAACTGCGCATTGAGCTTCACGGTGTAGAAAACCCCACTTTCTCCACCGTAGACTAGCGTGTCGTTGGCGATCATCGGGCTACCGTCATATGCCTGCCATGCCCGCTTTGAAAACCAGTCAAACCCGCCAAACTGACCGATCTGCTCGCCGCTGATCAGTGAGTAAACGCGCACATATGCGGCGGCGTTGCCCTCCTCGTTCTCAACCGGAATCCCCTGACCGACATACAAAAGCGGATACCCGCGCGGGTCGATACAAGCGGTTCCCTTCTGCACGATGCCGGTGTTGATCGGGTCACGCGTGGGGGTACCCGTCTCCAGATCGAGAAAATAAATGTTCCCGTCCATCGTGGGGTAGATCACTTCGGTCAGCGGGGTACCGGCGTCTTTAAAGTTCTGCTTGACGTTCATGACCTTTACGGTTTCTACCGGCCACTGAACAATCAGCGGCTGGCCTGTCCAACCGGTACCGCTCCAGTTGCCGAGCGCTCCGATGGTCTTGGTCCACTGCTCGCGCAATCGCCTGTCCGTAATCGTCGCCAACCCATAGGCAAACGAGTTGCGGTAATTGTTGCCACCAAACGTCGTAACCCCCGGCAGCGCGCAATATTCATTATCCCGGCCGAAGCTGAGCGATTCCGAGCGCGTAAAGCTTGAGGTGTCTTTTCCATCTACTTTTAACGCGGAGGAAACTCCAAACTGGGAGGGGTTCGCGCTGTCAACGCGTGTGATGGTGACATCATCCGGCAAGGCAGGGTTGGGCGTTGCGGTTGGAGCCGCCGTCGCGGTTGGCACAGGCGTTGCTGCCAGCACCTCCTGCTCGTCGTTTTGAATTTTCTTAACCAGCAGCAGCACGATGATGATCGTGCCGAGTGCAACGAGCATGATCAGAAAGAATCGCGGCTGCATCCGAACACGTCTTTTTCTTCTCTTTGCCATGCTTCTCGCTCCTTTTTTCGTATTTGCCTGTGTTAGCTAATCTTTATGCCCCAAATCTTCATGCCGCGCGTTCCGAACACGATCATGTTGCCAAACGCCGCGGGGCTTGCTTCAATATTCTTTTCCGCTTCAAACGTATCGAGCAGCGTACCCGTCTTTCCGTCCAGCAGGAATACTTTTCCACCGGTGTTGCTGCCTTCGCAGACCACGATGTAGGCGTTTCCATTCGCGTCATAAATCGCAATGGGCGAACTCCAGGTGTATTTCTTCATGGGGTAGGTCCACCGCACGGCTCCGGTCGCTTTATCCAGTGCCAGCAAGACGCCGTCGTCCTCGTTCGGTGTTCTTGCAAACGGTATAATCACAAGATCTGAAATGCTTTTTTGCCCAAGTAATGCGGTCGCCTGAATTCCTCCTGAAACCTTTTTTACAGTATTGACGTTCTCACTATGCGACCATATGATTTCGCCGGTGATCGCGTTAATTTTGAAAAATGTAGAAACACCCTTCTCCTCGCTGTCCGCAGTGTAATGCAATGAATTTCCAATGTAAATGTACGCAGTTCGGTTTGCGAAATCTGTTTCCAGTACGGGAGAGCCATTTGTATCATCTACAACATCCTGTGCCCAAACGAGGGACATCGTGTTGAGGTTGATGCATTGCAGGAAACCGTCGTTCGTGCCGAGATAGCCATATTCACCGAGGGTTGCGATGCTAGTCTCGTACCCAAGCCAATACTTATTATTCGGAGTATTGGTGCTGTCGGGATACGTGGATCTTGTGCCGGCATACCGCATCTTGACCACATCGCTCGGATTCATACTCAGTTGCCCCGTTGTCTCATCAAACACGGTGTTGAGCTTGATCGTATAGAGAATGCCGTTTTCGCCGGGGTAAATCAGCGTGTCGGTCTCCGCGTCCACCAGCGGCGCGCTGTCGTATGCGTGAAAATTTCGCAACGCAAACTCGTCGTTTTGCTTGCCGAACTCATAGAGTCGCGTAAAGTCAATCAGTGAATACGCCATCGCGCGGGATTTCATGTCATCCGACGTATACATATCTCCCGAGCCGAGGTACAGAATCGGATAGCCGCGCGGGTCGAGTGAGCCCGCGCCCTTAAACGGCATGCCGATGTACAACTTGTCTCGCGTTTGCTCGCCAGTTTCGAGATCGAGGAAATAGACGTTGCCGTCCATCGTCGCGAGAATCACCTCAACCAGACCTTCCTTTTGCTTGGCCGAGTCGTACATGTTCATAAATTGCTTGATGTTGTCCGGCCACTGCACGATCAGGGGTTGACCAACCCAGCCACTGCCACTCCAGAAAGTACCTTCATCATTACCGATACCACGTTGGAGTTCGCCGGTTTCAATCTGCCAGACTTCCGAAAGTTGCTTTTGCGTAACGTCCGCCGTACCGTATGCCGCGCTGTCGCGATTGTTGTTCCCGCGGAATGTCACGATGCCTGTCACGTTGCTGTACGGAACATCCGGCAGGAACTCAATCTTCTCGAGTCGATTGTAGGAGTCCACCTTGGTTCCGTTTTCCTCCACCGCGGTCGTAAGCCCGTATACGCTGGGCTGCGTGCTATCCACCGCGTGCGGAATGTCATACGGCGGCGTCGGTGAAGGCGTCGGCGTAGGAGACGGAGTCGGCGTTGGTGATGGTGTCGGCGTTTTAAACAACTCTTGAAAGATGTTGGGCTTTTGACTCGCCTGTACATCTTGCGGGTTGCTGGCGTAGTTCAGCGCGCTCAAGCCTACGATGACCATCGCAACCACGACGACCAAAATCGAGAGGATGAAGAACGCTCTGGGCTGAATGCGAAGGCGATAACGCCTTTTTTTCTTTTTCTTTCTCGGGCCACCGGAGGAACCGTATCCCCTGCTGCCACCGGAGCCGCCGGAGCCTGCGGAAGACGCGCGGGAAGAGCCGTACTCTCCGCTTCCGGAGGACGTTCCACGGCTGCTTGTGCCGGAGCTCGGTCGGCTCGATGCGCCTGTCGGACGCTCGTATCCGCCGTATTGGCCGTTCGAGGTGGGGCGATTCGAGGAAGAGCCGCTGCGCTCGTAACCACCATTCTGGCCGGACGAGGCGGGGCGATTCGCGGAAGAGCCGCTGCGCTCATAACCGCTATTCTGACCGGGCGTGGCGGGTCGATTCGCGGAAGAGCCACTACGCTCAGAACCGCCGGGATATCCCCCGCGGGTACCGGATGCACTTCTATCATAATCGCGATCGGAGGAGGATCCGCTCCGCCCCGCGCCGGAAGAAACGCCGCCCGTGCCATTCCCGCTTCTGGGTTGGCTGGTGCTGCGTCGCTCGCCGTTCGGGTAATCTTGATAACGATCGTTGTCCATGTCAGTCTCCTCCTATTAGGAAAGGGCATGCTTCGCCCTCACGAGAAATGGTAATCTAAATTATTATAGCACCCTGTTTGGGGTATTTTGTTGTTATATTGTAAACAGTTCACCCTTTCGCCACAAAATATGGTGATATTTCACGGTTCGAAAACCACTCCGCAATCAAAAAAAAGGAATCTGCATCGCTTCGATTTGATCGGTTGAATGGTAAGCGGGATGAATGCGCGCTCGCATACGTTCTCATAAAACGCTGTCGCTAAAGCCGTATGTTGCGTGTCGGATATAAGAAAGGGCACCGTGGGCAACGGTGTCCTTCCCAATCCAGTTTGCTCGAATGCGAGCTGGTCTTATTCCTGTTTTGTGCCGAATACGCCGGTGAAGAAATTGCCGACGGCGGAGAAGAATCCCTTCACGTCGTCAAACACCTTGCTCGTCACTTCGCCGACCTTGTTTGCGGTCTGCGCGGCTTTTGCGATGCCAACCAACTGCTCCTGCAGCTGATCCGCGTCCAGGCCTTCGAGCTTGCGAACCAAAGAGAGCACCTGCTCAACTTGCGCGTCCGAGAGAGAGACATTGTACATCGTCGCAAGGTTCTTGATTTCGGAGCGAACCTGATCGTCCGTCATCCCCTGCGTCTTGTCCAGCATGCCCTTGAGTTCGTTGATCATCTGCGTGGCGTCGTCGCTCCCGATATATTCGGCAAGTTCCCCGGTCACGACGAGTTCCTCAGCGCCTGCGGATTTTGCGAGGCTCGATAGCGAGTTTCCCGTGATGTCTTCGTAAGCCTTGTAGGCCCCGGTCAGCGCGCCCGTGCCGGAAACCGGGAACGGTGCGCTCACGATAACCTGCGCGTCGGTAATGCCCGCCGTCGTCAGGGCATTGATGTACATATCCTCGGTGCAGTAGTTGATGTTGTGGATTTCAACCGTCATGCCGGAGCCTGTCGGAAGAGTCTTGATATAAATGCAGGAGAGCGCCACGCTGCCGATTTTACCATCGGGCACGAGGCCTTCCAAGTAGCTGCGTTCTTCGTCGTTGGTGACGGTCAGCTCGGTAACAGAGCCTTCTTCGATTCCAAAGTCTGCATACACTGCTTCCCGTTGACGATCGGTCAAGTCCGCGCCCATTGTGACGCGTTCTTCTCCGCCGGTTTCATCTGCAAGCGCTGTCGGGGTAAAGAGCGTTAAGCCAACGGCGAGCGCAAGCACAGCCGAAATGATTTTTTTCATGAGTATCCCTCCTTTACGTAACGCCGAAAGTATAGCATACGACCACCCTCCCGTCGATGCATATCAGGGATTCTTTTCGGTATTGTCATGTTCTGTTTTTAATCTTCACAAAGCAACAATTGTTCGCTTTTATCGCACCGTCAAGCGCTGTTTGTCACGGAAAACATTGTTTCTCCAATCGTACATATGCTCAAACGACATAATTGTATAGTTTCTATGGCAAATAGAAAGGAAACGGGCTACCGTTTCCGGGTAACCCGTTAAAATCACTGTGTCCTTATTGTTGCACTTGTGTGTCTGCTTCCACCTTTACCGGTGCTCTTCGCATATACAGATTTGGATCGACCGGCACAAACCCGTACTTCGCATAGAGCCCGTGCGCATCGCGTGTGGCAAGCGTTCCGGTGAGTCCCTGTAACCGATCGTGCGAGAGAATGGTCGAAACCAGCGCTTTGCCCAATCCACGAGCGCGATACCGCTCATCAATGATCACATCCGCAAGCAAAAACGACGTCGCATAGTCGGTCACACACCGTGCAAAGCCGATCTGCTCGCCATCGAAATAAATGCCAAAGCAGAGGGAGTTTTCGATTGCGCGCGCGATGGTTTCGCGCGTTCTCTCCTTTGCCCAGTATGTATCGTGCAGCATCACATAGATGCGATCCAGCTGAAGCAGTCCTTTTTCGTCGCTGATGAGAAACCCGTCAATTTGTCGTTCCATGATCCAGTCTTCCTATATATCTGTGCATGATTATGCCTTGTTGCAAAGCTGCGCCACCTCGTCGATGATCCGCGCGGTTCTCTCCGCATCCAAATCATCCTTGAGGCTGTGGTTCACGCCTTCGACAAGGAAATAGTGAATGTTTCGCTCCTCACAAAACGAGGCAAGCGCCCTTCCGGTTAAGAAACGATCCTGCGTGCCAAGCACCATCGAGATCACGCGGGTTTCCGGCTGAAGTAACATCAGCGTCTTGTTCAGCGGCGTGAGATACAGGTGCCGCGGGCGAATCGCGTAGTCCCGCTCATAATGTGTGGCTAAGATGGTGCCGAGGCTCTTGGAGAGAAACACTACGTCCTCAAATTCCGCAAATGGAACACCGCTCAGCTGCCGCTTGACCGCGCGCTGCGCCACGGCAATCGCCTCTTCCAATGATTCGATTTCGCGGAATGGAATGTGAGAAAAGTCAAGCTTAATAACATCATACCCGCGCGTGTGGTAATCGCTCGCCAGGCGTTCGAAAAGCGCTTCTTTGCAGGTAAATCCCGTGCCGGGAAAGCAGACGGCAATCCCCGTTTTCATGTTTCGCTCCCCTTCTTACAATCCCAGTTGTTCTGTTTCCCCTTCATCTATCTTCTTTCCTTCGAGTGTATCATGCAACAAGCGCGTGTGCAATATGCATAAAAGCAGGCGCTTGTGAACAACTTGCAATCCTGCTGAAAAAGCGCAGTAACGCGCGCGTTTCCCCGTATGGATTTCAAGCGGATTGCCGGTCGGTTTTGTACAAGAAAAACGAACCCGATTCGACTGGAAAATCTGAAAAATACATTGACATTTTCTGTGCGATTTGGTTTAATTCCGTTTAGTGACTGTAAACTTGAAGTTTAGAGGTGGTAGACTGAAATGGAGATCGGCGTCAAGATCAAGCAGCTTCGTCTGCAGCGCGGATTGACACAGGAAGAGCTAGCCGCCCGCACCGAGCTGACCAAGGGATTCATCTCTCAGCTTGAGCGGGATCTAACCTCTCCTTCTATTGCCACGCTGATGGATATCCTCGCCGCACTCGGTACCGACGTTGCCGTGTTTTTCCGCGAGTCGCAGGATGAGCAGGTCGTCTATAGCTCGGACGACATGTTTGTCAAAGAAGAGGCGGATGGTTCCACGATTCAATGGCTGGTCACCAATGCGCAGAAAAACGCGCTGGAGCCGATCCTCGTTACGATTCCCGCGGGGTTAAGCATCGCCGAGGACGACCCGCACGAAGGCGAAGAGTTTGGCTATGTGCTCAGCGGCAGCGTGACGCTCGTGCTTGGCACAAAGCGATACCGGGTGAAAAAAGGCGGCAGCTTCTATTTTCGTCCGACGCGCGTGCATTATCTGATCAACAGCGGAAAAGTCGAATCACGTGTGCTCTGGGTCAGCACTCCGCCGAGTTTTTGAAGAATCCTATTATCGGAACACGATTGCATGTGAACCGAATCCCATTTGAAGGAGAACAGGAATGAAGGACAAACATCTGATCGAACTCATCGACGTATCCAAGGCGTATGGCGGCGACGTCGCGCTTTCACATGTCGATTTGTATATCAAGGACGGAGAGTTTCTCACCCTCCTTGGCCCCTCCGGCTGCGGCAAAACGACCATGCTTCGCCTCATTGCGGGGTTCATCATGCCGGATGAAGGTCGCATCGAGATGGGTGGTGTGGACATCGCCAATACGCCGCCATACCTGCGGCAGGTCAACACCGTGTTTCAAAAGTATGCGCTGTTTCCCCATCTAAACGTTGCGGATAATATCGCGTTTGGTCTCAAGCTGCGCAACGTAGACAAAGCGATCGTCAAAGAGAAGGTCGAGGCCATGCTGGAGCTGGTCAACCTAAAGGGCTACGGCACGCGCTATATCGAGCAGCTCTCCGGCGGACAGCAGCAGCGCGTCGCCATCGCCCGCGCGCTGGTCAACGAGCCGCAGGTCCTCTTGCTCGACGAACCGCTCGGCGCGCTCGATCTCAAGCTCCGCAAGGAGATGCAGGTTGAGCTGAAAAACATGCAGCAGCGCCTCGGCATCACATTCATCTACGTCACCCACGATCAGGAAGAAGCCCTGACCATGAGCGATACCATCGTCGTGCTCAAAGACGGCGTGATTCAGCAGATCGGAACGCCTACCGATATCTACAACGAGCCGAAGAACCCGTTTGTCGCGGACTTCATCGGAGAGAGCAACATCATCCCCGGCATCATGCTGCAGGATTTCAAGGTGCGCATGAACGGCGTGGTCTACGACTGCGTGGATAAAGGCTTTGGTAAGAACACCGAGGTGGACGTAGTCGTACGTCCCGAGGATATCGACATCGTTCCCGCGGAAGGCGCGCGCGTGGTCGGCAAGGCGGTCTCCGTCGTGTTCATGGGCGTCCACTATGAAGTGGACATCGATTGTGGCGGATACGAGTGGGTGATTCAGACCACGGATTTTGTCGAGCGCGGTCAGGTGGTCGGCATCTCGATCCCGCCGGATGCGATCCACATCATGAAGAAAACGCAGCAAACCAACCTCTTTGACGCCGTGGCGTATCCGGATAACGAGGAAATCGAAATTTTGGGTTACCGCTTTGCCTGCAAGGGGCTGGAATCCTTTGAAACCAAGGACGACGTACTCGTTGCGATTGCGCCGGTGGATGTTCAGCTCATCCCTCCGCAGGAAAGCGAGTTGACCGGCGTGGTGCGCGCCTGCATGTTCCTTGGTACCCACTATGAAGTAACCATCGGTTGCGGCGAAGAGGATTGGATTGCCTACTCCGCGGAATACATGGAGTCCGGCGAAGAAATCGGCATCCATGTGGCCGCAGACAAGATCGCGGTGAGCGCAAATGAAACAAACTAAAGCGCAGAAACAGAAATTTGCTAAGGGAATGCGCATGCGCAGGAGTGTGTTTGCCTACCCTTATGTCGTGTGGATGGCGGTGTTCATTCTCGCGCCTATGCTGCTCATCCTCTACTACGCGTTTACGAACGACAACGGGGTCACGGTTGAAAACATCGTGCAGGCGGCCAGCTGGGATAATCTGCGTGTATTGGCAGATTCGGTTCGTTTCGCCGTCTATACCACGGTACTCTGCCTGTTGCTCGGTTTCCCGGTCGCCTACTTGCTTTCCAAGATGAAGAAGACGACGGCAGGCCTGCTTTCGGTGTTCTTCATCGTGCCGATGTGGATGAACTTTCTGCTTCGCACCTACGCGTGGAAGGTTCTGCTGAGCGCCTTTACCAAGATGCTCTATACCGAGAGCGCGGTACTCCTTGGTATGGTCTATAACTTTCTGCCATTTATGATCCTGCCGATCTATACGACGCTCATCAAGCTCGACAAGAGCTATATCGAGGCCGCGGCGGATCTCGGCGCGAACCCGACCAAGACGTTCCTCAAGGTGGTGCTACCGCTCTCCATGCCGGGCATTATCTCGGGTATCACGATGGTGTTTATCCCCAGCACGACGACGTTTGCCATCTCTCAGTTACTCGGCGGCGGCAAGACGATGCTCTACGGCGACTTGATCTATATGAAGTTCATTACGGAGCAGTCGTGGAACACGGGCAGCGCGCTGTCCATCATACTCCTCGTGTTCGTGTTGGTGTCCATGACATTTATGAAGAAAGCCGAGCGCAAAACCAGCGATGAAGGAGGCGGCAGGCTATGGTAAACCGCCTGAAAAAGTTTTTCTCCGGCACGTATCTCGGGCTGATGCTCGTGTTTCTCTACGCGCCGATCCTGATTTTGATCGTCTTCTCGTTTAACCAGAGCAAGACGCTCGGCAACTGGACAGGCTTTACCTTCGATTGGTACAGGCAGCTGTTCCGTACGCCGGAGATTACGGATGCGTTGGCGGTGACTCTTTCCGTCGCCGCGATCTCCTCGATCGTTGCCACCGTGCTCGGTACGATCGCCGCGATCGGCCTGCATGCCATGAAGCGGCGCGATCGCCTGCTGCTGGAAAACATCTCGCAGTTACCGATGGTCAACCCCGATCTCGTGACCGGCATCTCGCTGATGCTGCTGTTCCTGTTTGTAGGTCTCAGAAACGGCTATGCGCGCCTCTTGATTGCGCATATCACCTTCAACTTGCCGTATGTCATCTTCTCTGTGCTGCCGAAACTGCGGCAAAGTTCCGATCTGCTCTACGAGGCGGCGCTGGACCTCGGCTGCACACCCATGCAGGCGATTCAAAAGGTGGTGATCCCGGACATCATGCCCGGCATCATCTCCGGCCTCATCATGGCGTTCACGCTCTCGTTGGACGATTTCGTGATCAGCTTCTTTGCCGGAAACGGCGTGGATAACCTCTCGATGTACATCTACGCTTCCGCGCGCAGAGGCGTCAACCCCGCGCTTTCGACCATCATCTTCGTGCCGGTGGTGACTCTTCTTCTCATCGTCAACCTCAAGAGCATCCGCGAGGAGAGAAACGCTGAGCTGCAGCAGAAGAAAGTTGGCATGAAACGATAGTGCAATTGCATCTTTTCCGACATAATCGGAAAGACGGTCTAAAAAAGTATATACTTTTACCATAACCAGGAGGAAATCAAACATGAAAATCTGGAAAAAGATCATCTGCATGGCGCTTGCCCTGGCGCTGGCGCTCCCCCTTGTCGCCTGCGGCGGCGGCAGCAAAGTCACGCTAAACGTGCTCAACTGGGGCGACTATATCGACCCCGAACTGCTGCGTCAGTTTGAAGACGAAACCGGAATCTCGGTCAAATACACGACCATGACCAGCAACGAAGAGATGCTCGTCAAGCTCGCCTCGGCGGATAACATCTATGACGTCTGCTTCCCTTCGGACTATCTGATCGAAAAGCTCGTTGCGGACGATCTGCTCTACCCGATCAACAAGGCGAACATCCCGAACCTGAGCAACATCGACCCGCGTTTCCTCGATCTTTCCTTTGATCCCGGCAACCAATACAGCATCCCGTATATGTGGGGTACGGTCGGCATTCTCTATAACAAGACGATGGTGACCGACACGGTCGACAGCTGGAACATCCTCTGGGACGCGAAGTATACAGGTCAGATACTGATGTACGACAGCATGCGCGATACCATCGGCATCACGCTCAAGAAACTCGGCTTCGACATCAACACCAGAAACGAAGCGGATATCCTAGCCGCGCAGGAAGCGCTGATTGCGCAGAAACCGCTCGTGCGCGCATATCTGACCGACGATATCAAGATGGAGCTCATCAACGGCAGCGCCGCAATGGGCGTGGTGTATTCCGGCGACGCGGTCTACTGCATCTCCGAGAATCCAGACCTTGCCTATGTCGTGCCGAAAGAAGGCAGCAACGTCTGGTTTGACAATGTCATCATCCCCAAGTCCTCGAAACACACAACGGAAGCGGAGCAGTTCATCAACTTCCTCTGTGATGCAAAGGTTGCAGCGCAGAACTCGGACTACATCGGCTTCTCCACCCCGAATGCCGCAGCGCTCAAACTGATGGATCCGACCTATGCCGCGGACCCGACCTATAACCCGCCGCAGGACGTTCTGGATCGCTGCCAGATCTTCCAGGACCTCGGCGACTTCATCAAGGTCTTCTCGGATGCGTGGACAAAGGTCAAAGCCGCATAACAAACAACAAAACACAAAGAGCGGATCGCATGATCCGCACTTTATTTGTTTTGTATGACGCTCTCGCTTTATCTCGAAGCCTTGGCGAGCTCATCTGCCACGATGGCCTCCAGCTCCTCGTTGCTCATCACCGTCGTGCGGCAGGCCTCGTAGAGCGTGTCAATGTGTTCCTTGATCGACATGACGACAGGGTTACGCTTGTCGATGTCGATGCCCATGTGTGTGTTCATCCAGTACGCGATGCCCGCCGTGCCGCTGTGCGCGTCCACCATGACCTCCGCGGGACGGTTGAGGATCTTGCCCGTGTTGAAGATGCTGTAGATGCGCTCGTCCTTGAGAAGGCCGTCCGCGTGGATACCCGCGCGCGTGCTGTTGAAGTTCTTGCCGACAAACGGCGTCATCGGCGGAATTTCGTAGCCGATGTCCTTTTCGAAATAATCCGCGATCTCCGTGATCACCTCGAGGTTCATGCCGTCCGTGTCTCCGCGAAGCGAGCAATACTCCATGACCATGCCTTCCAACGGGCAGTTGCCGGTGCGCTCACCAATGCCAAGCAGCGAGCAGTTCGCGGCGGAGGCACCGTAGAGCCATGCTGCGGCTGCGTTGGAGACCGCTTTGTAGAAGTCGTTGTGTCCGTGCCACTCTAGCAGCGAGCTCGGCACGTTGCCGTAGTGACGCAATCCGTAGATGATGCCGGGCACGCTGCGGGGCATGCTCGCGCCGGGGTACGCCACGCCGAGGCCAAGCGTATCGCAGCAGCGGATCTTGATCGGAATCCCCGCCTCTTCGGAAAGTCCGGCGAGCGCATGCGCAAACGGCACGACAAAGCCGTAGAAGTCCGCACGGGTAATGTCTTCAAAGTGACAGCGCGGCACGATTCCGCGATCCAGCGCCATCTTGACCACACCAAGGTACTTATCCATCGCCTGCTTGCGAGTCAGGTTCATCTTGTGGAAGATGTGGTAGTCCGAGCAGGACACGAGAATGCCCGTCTCGCGTACGCCAAGCTCCTTGACAAGGTTAAAGTCACTCTCCGTCGCGCGGATCCACGTCGTGATCTCCGGGAAACGATAGCCGCGGTCGCGGCACATCTCCAGCGCTTCGCGGTCCTGCTGGCTGTAGACAAAAAACTCGCTCTGGCGGATCAGTCCGTTCGGGCCGCCGAGCTCGTGCATCATGTCATACAGGCGCAGAATCTGCTCCGCCGTAAACGGCGCGCGGGACTGCTGACCGTCACGGAAGGTCGTATCGGTGATCCAAATCTCCTTCGGCATGCGCATGGGCACGAGGCGCTGGTTGAACGCGATCTTCGGGATTTCGTCAAAATTAAAGATTTCCGGGAACAGATTCGCTTCCGGTACATCCTGCACATCATACTCATAATAGTTCTCGCGCAGTAAGTTCGTGTGGTCATCAAATACGATCTTGCTCATTGTTCCCCTCCTCTTAGCATGCTTGCATGCTTGTATACAATAATTTATCGATTATTATATCAGCGGCGGTTTGGTGCGTCAAGGCAAAAAACCTTGATTTTTCGCGATTTATGCGAGTAATTTGTATATACTTACATATCAAATAATATATAATCTCAATTTGCACGGTACCCCCTTCCCGATCATGCCATCCGTTGTGTGATATGAGTCACAGAATGTGGGGTGCCCTATATTGATTCTGAATCATGAAATGATAATATAAAGTTAAGAATTCCACTAAGGAGATAAAAAGGCTATGCCGAAATATATAGATGGATATGTGCTTGTTGTTCCCAACGACAAGACGGAAGAATATCGCAAGATGGCTCAGATGGGTCGTGATTCGTGGATGAAACACGGCGCATTGGAATACTATGAAAATCGAGGTGACGACCTGGCCCCTATGGTGATGGGTGATATGAAAACCCGCACATTTACGGAACTTGCAGGAGCATCAGGCAACGATTCCGTGTGGTTATCGTTTGTCGTGTTCAAATCGAAGGAGCATCGCGATGCAGTCAACGCAATCGTCAATGAAGAGATGAGTCAGATGGGCGGTCCAGAGGACTTCCCGATGCCGTTTGAAATGGCGAAGATGGCTTACGGCGGCTTTCAGGTGGAAGTCGAAGGCTAGAGTCAAGATATTACCGCACAAACCGCTCTCAGCGATGAGGGCGGTTTTTTACGCGATTAACCATTTATTCTGATACTTGTGCTGCGATTCCTCAACGCAGATTCGCGAAACATGTCGGCAGAGAAAACGTTCTGTTTCGTTTGTGCCCGCGCGTTGACACAAGGTGGATTCGTTTTTATACTGATCTTGTACGATTCATTCTAGAATACGATTCAGAGGGGGAAGAAATCATGTCCGAGCCAACCCGCCCAAGCGCGGATCAGCTGCGCGACGAAGCGCGCTCTTCCGCCGTGCGTGACGAAGCCGCCCGCAGGAGCCGCCGCATGCAGGCGGACGAGATTGATCGCTATGAGCGGGAACCGCACGGCAGATTTCGCCTGCGCCATTTGAAGTGGATTTTTCGCGGCGTGGTGCTAATTGCGATTCTGATCGCCGTCCTCTTCCTTCTTCCAAAGATTAAAAACCTGCTCACGCCGGATTTCAATATCGACATGCCGGATTCTCTTTCCGGTCTACTGCCCGATGAAAAGATGGGCTATAACAAGATCGATTTTTCCAACGCAATCCTCGGTGAGTCCCGCACGAAAAGCGATTTTGTGGTTCTGGAGCAGGACGTAAGCGTCACCACTCGCGTTTCCCAGGCGCTGGCAAATCTGGCACTGTTTGAAAAATCGCAGGTAATCACGTCCTATGGAACCGGCGTTTATACGGTCGATCTTTCCCGTCTTTCCGAGGAAGACATCTCTTTCGATCAGAAGTTGGGGCTCTTGACGATTACGATCCCACACGCTGCGCTTTCTTATATCACCGTCGACGTGGAGAAGACCGAGTTTGAAGAGACAAAAAAGGCAATCTTCGCCTTTGGAGACATCAAGTTGACCAATGAGCAGATGAACCTACTCGAGCAAAACATCCAGGATGCGATGCGGGAGCAGTTTCTGACGACGGGTATGCTGGCAAAGGCAGATGTGCTGGCCCTGTCCCAGGTGCAGAAGCTCTTCGAGCCAATCGTTCAATCCATCGCGCCGGAGATTGTTCTGACGGTCGTATTTGCGCAATAAATTCTGACGCAACAAAAAGCCGCTCATTTGATTGAGCGGCTTGTTTTTTGTTCGATCTTCACAATCTATTCATTAATCGACGATTTTTTCAAAGGCGTCTTCGTCGCTCTTCGGGGTCTCTTCATCGTCCGGCATAGTCGGTTTCTTTCTTCCGCGAACAACTTGCCTCGGCGCATGCTCCATAGATTGTTCGTGCTGCTCTTCGACCTCTTCCGCCTCGGGCGTTTCCTCTTCTTCCGTCTGGCGTATCCGTTTCCAACCAAATCGTCTGCGTGGTTTCGTCTGCTCCTCCGGAGGCGTTTCCGCTTCCGTTTCTTCCGTTAGCATCTCCTGCTCTTCCAGCTGTTCGCTACGCTCTTCCCCGTCGTCTTCGCTCGTTGTGATCGGCTCAAGATTGAGTAGGTAAGAAGCGACGCCGCAGATCATGATGCAGGCAAGAGCCGCACCAAAGGCGAGGATTGCCGCGTTGCGAACGGCGAACACCTCCGAGGTCGGGCGCGCTGCGATCATGGTTACGCCGTCCTGCGTCCGCCTGAGGCAGAGATTGTTGGCTTCATTGAAGAATCCTTCCGCGCCCTTCTCGGCGGTAAACAGGATATCTCCGCCATAGGGCAGATCGCTCGTGATCGATTCAGGGTTGGATATCATCAGTGCGCTTTCCACCTGCGCGTCATCCCGTGTGAGCAAGATAAAGCCTTCGATGTCGGATCGGCCAACGCAAGCATACAGGATGCTTGGGTCGGTTTTGTCCGCCTGTGTCAGGTTGGCTTTTGCGTCGTCCAGTGCAGCCATCGTCCAGGTAAACGGCTCCTGCGTTCCAATCGTGG
>JBDKRF010000028.1:0-5094 GCA_039683525.1 Clostridiaceae bacterium | reverse complement strand
GTGCATAATCGTGAATAAACGTTGTTTGAGCGGTTTGATCTTGCTTATTTGGTGAAAAGAAAAAGAATCGCTCCGATTTGTTTTTTTGCGCATCGTAACATAGTCACTGTGTACGGTGGATGTTTTTCGTATGATAATACCATCAACAGCAAAGGAGCAAGCATATGTCAGTCATGACCATTACAAAAAGCAACTTCGATGCAGAAGTTTTAAAAGAAAGCAAACCCGTCCTCCTCGACTTCTGGGCAAGCTGGTGTGGCCCCTGCCGCATGGTTTCCCCCATCATCGACGAGATTGCAAAAGAGAGGGCGGATATCTCCGTCGGCAAAGTCAATGTTGACGAGCAGCCCGAACTCGCGGCCAAGTTTGGCGTCATGAGCATCCCCACGCTCATCGTCATGAAGGACGGCAAAGTGGTCAATCAGACCGCGGGCGCCCGTCCCAAGCCCCAGATTCTCTCCTTGATTCCGTAAGAAACTGCAAGCAACGCAAAGCGCCGCCCGGCTCCACCCGGACGGCGTTTTGTGATTCCGCTCGCAACTGCGTTTCGAGCGGTTTTTTTCACTTTGAGAATAAAATGCTCTTTGAGCATTTAAAAACAAATTCGGCGAATGAATCGCCGAATTTGATGAATGCTGAAATGTTTTTGTCGAAGATCTTTCCGGCGAAGCCGGAAAAAGGCTCCGAATATTAACCCGCTTTTGCGTCCAGCTTGACGCGGTCGATGATCGTGACACCTCCGCGGGAGAGCGAAACCATGCCTTCTTCATGAAAATACTTGAGCATGCGCGTGACCACCTCGCGCGCAGTACCCATATGGTTTGCGATCTTCTCATGCGTGATGTCGAGCGTATCGCAATCCTCAATCGCGCTTTCTTCCAATAAGAACGTCGCAAGCCGCGTATCGAAACGCTTGAACAGAATTTGATCCATGAGCCACATCACCTCGGTAAAACGAGAGGCTAGCACCTGGCAGGTATAGTTGGCCAGCGGTGCGCTGCGCTCCATCACCTCGCGGTAGGTTTCGGTCTGAATCAGCCAGATTTCTGAGTCCTTCTCGGTTTCAATCGTAACCTCAAAGCGAATGCTGGACATCATGCACGCCGCGGAAAACAGGCAGATATCCCGCTCGAGCAAGCGATACAGCGTGACCTCTTTCCCCTCGTCGGAGACGATATAGGAACGAAGCTGGCCGCTCTTGATCACGAGCACGCCGATGCAGTCCGCAGAGCCGTTGTGCACAATCGTACCTTTCGGCACGCTGCGAAACATGGCGGCGGATTCCAGCGCTTGCTGGTCTTCCTTCGTGAGTTGTTTCCAGATTGGTAAATAGGTATCGAGTCCCATATGGTTCCTCCAAGATAGTCTCTTTTTTTGATTATACCCTGTTTTCTTCTTCTTGACGATGAAGTTTTCAAAAACCTTCCATTTTGGTGTATGTTCTGTTTTTTTCTGTTCCTTCACGTAAAATTTACCATCTTAATCTGGCATTTTTCTTGAAAAGTTCTTATAATCAAAGTGAGACGTATATATGTCGCTAACAGGAATTATTATTAGATAGTGACATTGTTACGGATTCGGTGTATCATACATGATAGAATCCCTCATACGCAGTCGGGTACCCCGACGGCAATCTTTCTTTCGGATTCCATAGTCGCGGAAGCACCGCGAGTAAAAGCAATCATAAAAATATCGATCAAGGAGGAACTTCATCATGACTTGTGAAACCCGTTTCTTCCGCTGCGACATCTGCGGCAACCTCGTTGGCATGATTCACGCTTCCGGAGCCCCGATGACCTGCTGCGGACAGCACATGACCGAGCTGATCCCCGGCAGCGTTGACGCGAGCCAGGAAAAGCACGTACCCGTCATCAAAGTGGAAGGTGACAAGTGCACCGTTCACGTTGGCAGCGTCGATCATCCGATGCTTGAAGAGCACCACATCGCCTGGGTCTATCTGCAGACTGACGACGGCGGACAGCGCAAGTGCCTGACCGTTGGCGGCAAGCCCGAAGCCGTATTCGCTCTCGGCGGTGCGAAAGTCGTCGCGGCATACGAATACTGCAACCTGCACGGCCTCTGGAAGGCGACCCTGTAACGCGTTTACCCAAGCTTCAAATCGCAACTCCGCACCCTCCGGATTTTCCCGGAGGGTGTTGCTTTTTTCGCCATGAAATCCCGCGCGCGACCGGCAAGAAACCGCACCGTACAGAAATACCCTGATCAGCATCGAACCATTCATCGGAAAATTATTTCCCGAAATGCGCAAAAAAACACTTTACAGACGAACAAAAATGTCATATGTTCAAAATATAGAGAAATTTGCTGCATCAATCGTTCCGACAGGATTGCTTTCCCTCGTTTTTATGTGTTCTATACATTTAAGATATACAATTTTTCGTGTTTGCGGTATTTGGGAAAAAGAGAACGAAGAATCGATTGTTTGCACCACTATCGGGATTGTAACGCGATTCTTGTGCGAGATTCACCCAAAAACACCCGCAATCCCTTGTACACATGCCGTTACACTGTTATAATCTGTAACATAACCGCAAATTGGAAAACGATTCTATGCAATCGTTTTTCGGATTTTACAGATCGAAGGGAGAACGCACCAGATGATGACATCAATCATCGCGCTGCTTCTCTTTGGCTGTGCCGCGGAGGTAGTTTTTATCGTTCTTGAGCAGAGGAAGAATATGCTTTCGGCGCTCCTGCTTAAGGCGCTGGCCTCGCTGCTGTTTGTGCTTGCAGGTCTCTTCGCGTTTTCGCTCGCAGCGCGCCTGCCATATGCGCGGCTCGTTCTGCTCGGGTTGATGCTTGGCGCCATCGGCGATGTTTGCCTCAATCTGCGCTTTCTGCTGACAGACGGCGCAAAGCGCGTGTTTATGCTCGGCATCGCCGCGTTTTTGCTGGGGCATATTGCGTACCTTGTCGCTTTGATTACGTGCAAGCCTGAGGCTCTCCTCTACGCGCTGCCGGTGGCTGCTGTACTTTCGGTTTTTCTGATTCGCATTGTGCTTTCCCGCATCGAGGTCGACGGCGCCATCAAAACCTTTGGCATCGTCTACCTCTGCGTCGTATTTCTGATGGCCTGCGTCGCGCTCGCGCTGTTTCTGCTCGAGCCGCAGAATGCGGGCCGCGGGCTCTTTGCCGTCGGCGGGCTGCTCTTTGCCGCTAGCGATGTGCTGCTGGTATTGGGCCAGTTTGGCAAGCGCACCTATCGTGGTTTCCGGGTGCTCAACCTCTCGCTGTACTATGTCGGGCAGGTGTGCATCTGCCTCACCATCGCGCTCATGCGCTGATGCATTCCTTTTGCTTCCCCACAAGCGCAGGTAGCGCTTGCCTGTATAAATACCTTGCGGCGCAGGGAGTTTTTTCCGTGCGCCGCGCAGATGCTTGCGCCGCATCCAAACAGTCAGGAAGGAAGCCAACCGGTTAACAAAACATATGAAGCAAGAAGGCCTGAAAAAATCGTTTGTTCACGCAATGCAGCAGAAGATATTCTCAGGAGAATATCAAATCGGCCAGCAGTTGCCGCCGGAGCGCGAATTGGCGCAGGAGCTTGGCGTAAGCCGCTCTCTGGTCAACACCGGCATTCTTGAGCTGGCGAATCAGGGCTTTATCCGCATCATTCCGCGGCAGGGCAGCATCATTGCGGACTACAAGCGCAACGGAACGCTGCAGGTGCTCAGCGCCTTGATGAATTGCGACAGCTTCCGCCTCGATTATCCGCTGCTATGCAACCTGGTCGATCTGCGGATCCTGGTTGAGTGCGAGTGCGCGCGCCTCGCAAGTGCGCACGCCACGGCGGATGAGATTGAGTCCCTGCGTGTATTGGCGCTGAGTATCAAAAATGCGGTGCATCCGCTGGACGCGGTGGAGCCGATGGTTCGCTTTCATTATCTCCTGACGCAGTATTCCGGCAACGCGGTCTACGCCATGACGTTTAAGAGCTTTGAGTCGACGATCTCGCGGTTGATCCGTCAGCATCTCACACTCGCGCCGGATATGCCCAAGTCCGCCAAGCTCCACGAATCCCTTGTACGTTCTCTGGAGGCGCACGACGCGGAGGCCAGCGCGCAAAATGTCCGCCTCTGCATCCTGCAGGGCATGAGCGCGATCAAAAAGCTCTATCACGCATAACACGTTAGAAAACCCCGTTAGCGGCAAACGCTCAGCTCGCATACAACCCCGCCCGCGGACAACGCCGGGCGGGGTTTTTACGTGGCACAAGAACCCCCGCGCGCTTCCTGATCAAAATAAATCACAGTCAGCGATAAAGCGTTTACTCCGCCGCGCGCACCCCCGCGCGCTTTACAATCCGCGCGTAAACGTGTATCGTAATATTACACGTTATCGTTTCATTCCGCACACGACCGCGTAAAAAATCGAGTTTATCATAAGCGCAACCCTTTCTAGCAGCCCGCAACAACTGCATCCTATCATGAGAAACGGAAGTCACAACTAGCATGAAGCTGAAAGCTCTGGTCGTTTCTGACCACGAAAGCGAATTTATCTGGGACTTTTTTGACGCGAAAGCCTTCGCGGGCGTTGACGTGATCATCTCCTGCGGCGATCTCAAGCCGGAGTATCTGTCCTTTCTCGTGACCATGATCCCCGCGCCGCTCCTTTTTGTGCGCGGCAATCACGACGCAAGGTATCAGGACAACCCGCCTGAAGGCTGCATCGATCTGGAAGAGAAGCCCGTCTACATCAAGGGTGTCCGCTTCGTCGGCTTTGGCGGCTGCAAGAGCGAACGTCCCTCGCCAAACCACTATTCCGAGCGGGAGATGAACCTGCGCGTCCTCAAGGCAACGCTTTCGATGTCTCTCAAGAAAGGCTTTGATGTGCTGGTCACCCACGCGCCGGCGGCGGGTCTTGGCGACGGAGACGACCGCTTTCACGAAGGCTTTGAGACGTTTGTCAAGCTCATCGATAAGTATCAACCTTGCTATCATCTGCACGGACACCAGCACCTGACCTACTCCATCGGATCGAAACGCAGCCTGCAATACAACAATACGACCGTCGTCAACGCGTATAATTACTACATTCTAGACATGGAGTTTCCGGATCAGGATTAGATATCCC
>JBDKRF010000027.1:0-8925 GCA_039683525.1 Clostridiaceae bacterium | reverse complement strand
AGCGGGGCGAAACTGCACGCGCATCTACGAGCCGGATATGGGCATGACGATGCCGCTCTTTGAGTTGAAGGAGCTTTAAGACTCGTTTCCAGAAAGCGATCGATAAGAATGCATAAGACGGATCGATTCAGTGTTAAATAAAAAGGCGTTCGGCTGAGCCGAACGCCTTTTTTTGAACTGCGGATGTTTTATAAGTCTGCGAAGTTGCCAAGCGTGTAGTCGCGATCGTCGTTATCCGCAATCGCATCGCAGGCGGCGAGCCCGAGCAACTTATGCTCCGCCTGCAGCGACGCTTTGCCCAGCAGCATGTAGGCGCGCGCAACCGCCTCATAGCCAAAAGCTAAGTCAAAGTCGCCAATCTCGTGTTCCAGACAGATGGCGAGCGACTGTGCTCCGTGAAGCAGTGCGAGGGTTCCTTCTCCCAATATACTGTAGACGCGGGACACCTGCCATTCGCCGCGCGCATTGTTCAGCGGTTTGTTTGCTTCCCGCCAAAGATAGCAGGAGGTGTGCGCTTTGTGCAGCATGGTGATGGTCTCCGCATCGGTACGGTTTGTCTTGTCGATGAGTTCCCAGGTTTCGTTGAAGAGTGTGATCGCAAGATCGATATTTGCGCTCATGATGCCTCCTTAAAATCAAATGTGATGGGTCATCAGCTATCCTTTATCAACTTGTGCCGAAAAAAAAGCGGCGCCAAGCGCCGCAGAAAAAACAAGGTTATTTGATGGTGACCGTCCGCTGCGGTGCGCCGTTTTTGGACTGCAACACGCCCCAGAGCGTGAAGCCGCCGTCGATGAGCAACAGTACGCCCGCGACGATGGTCGCAACCCGAACCACGGTGAAGGGATTGAACAGCAGCAGAATACCAAAGCCCAGCGTCACCAGCGCGGTGATGAACAGCATCACCCAATAATGCATGTTGAGATAGCGCATATTGAGCGCGATCTGCAAGCGCAGCACGCTGTCAACGATGACCGCAACGCCGATGACCGCGGCAAGCAGGGAGACGACGAGGTCCACCTTGAAAATCAGAAACAGGCCAAGCAGCAGGCAGGCGATGCCAAGCGCGACGCCGAGCTGTACCGTGCCGGAGAGATGCTCCTTGCGCACGAAGAAATCGACGATGCGATAGCCGCCATACAACAGCGCCGCAGCACCCATTGCATAGATGATGATCTGCCGCGCGGCATCCGGCCAGATGATCAATACCAGCCCGATCACAAGGGACACGATGGATGTGATGATCATGGCTTTTTGGAACGATTTTGTCATAAAATTCGCCCTCCGTACTGCTTTTATGATAACAGCGTTTCGCTGTGTTTGCAAGAGAGGCAGAGCGCGAGGCCTTGCCAACTTCGAATGCGTTCACTCACGGAATCAACCTGTTTTCCTGCAAAAAACGGCCTAGATGCGCGCGGTACCCTGCGGGATCGGTCACATAGCATCCCGCATGCGGCGCATCTGGAACAAGCCACTTCTCCTTTGTACCCGGCTTTGCATCAAAACATACCTGCATCATCTCATGCGGGACAAGTTTGTCTGCGTCTCCGTGGATAAAAAGCATCGGCGTTGCCGTGTTGCACTTGAGCGAGTCAGCGGGGCATACCTCTCGAAAGGACACGCCGCTGCGCAGGCGGAACAACAGGCTCGCGATGGGCAGAACGGGAAACGTTGGCAGATGGAATTGATTTTTCAACACGTTCTGGAGTTCCTTTGTCAGACTGCTGTAACCGCAGTCTTCTACGACGAACGAAAGCCTTGGGTCCATACCCGCGTGCATCATGACCGTTGCGGCACCCATCGACTCGCCAAGGGTGCCAAGGGTTGCATCCTCGCCGTAGTGCGCGCGCGCCCAGGCACAGACAAACGCGAGGTCTTTCGACTCAAAGGTGCCCATCGTGGTTGGCGCGTGACCGGAGAGCCCGTGGTTGCGGTGATCATAGAGCACGCAATCAAACCCTAACTCGTGAAACATAGTGGCATATTTGATTTGGCCGAGCAGACAATAGGTAAAGCCGTGTACCAGTACGACGACGCGACGCCGACCATCCGCAAACGAGGCGGATTCATCGCGCGGCCAAAGCGCGCAGTGCAGATCATAACCAAACGGGGAACGGAGCGAAAACTCCTCCAGATGCACCGTTTGATCATACCATTCGCGCGTGAAATGCCCGCGCATAACCTCCTCGTTCACGACCGTATCATACGCATAGATGCGCGGATGAAGAATCATGGAGGAGAGCTTCCAGGCAACGATCACGTTGAAGACGACCACCGTAGCGATCAGGGCCAACAGGATATAGATGGCAATCAACATGAAAACACTTCTTTCTACAAAAATCGCATTTACGCGATCCTCAGCTTGAAGTGACCTGCGGCAATGTGATGACGCATCACTTAATCCTTATTATACATCTTATCGCGTCGCTTTGGTGGATCTTACGCGTCAAATGTCTATTTTCTGCACCAGAAAAGCCCGTCGACGGCAAATATTACCATCAGACGGGCTTCTAAGCCTGCGAATAAGCTGTTAGGACTTCAGCGCGCGGTCAAGCACCGCTTTGATATCCGCCTTTTCGGCGTGGCCTTCGTGAATCTTCTGGTCGCCCATGTAGAAGCATGGCACATACCAGTAGTCATATTTGGCGGCGAGCGCCTTTTCGGCGGATTCGTCGACCCGCACAATCTCAACGTCTTTGTAGCGGCTGTCCTCGGCGCAGAGCTCGTCGATGCAACGCGCGGCAATGCGGCAGTGCGGGCAGCTGGGCAGATAGAAGTAGGTGAGTTTTGCCATGATGATACATCCTCCGTTTCGGTGAGAAATCGTCAGTCGTTGGTGTGTGACAGCGCAAGAAACAATTTTAACAGTGCCTCGGGTGGCAGCGCCTCTGCTCGCGCGTCTGTGGGAAACTCTAGCGCGGCAAGCGTCGCCGGAATGCGGTCGTCCTTGTTGAGGTTATTATACAGCGTTTTTCTGCGCATGGAAAACGCTTGCTTCAAAAACGAAAGGAATGCCGCGCCGTCAACCGCGGGCTGCGCGTTTCGCGCAAGCCGAACCACGACGCTGTCGACCTCCGGCGACGGGTTAAAGTAGCTTCTTGGTGCGTTGACGACCACCTTTGCCTCGTAAAAACAACCGGTGACGACGGCGACAGGGCCATAGACGCGATCCTTCGGCGGGGCAAAAAAGCGCGGGGCCGCTTCCTTCTGCACCATGAGCGTCATGCTCTCGGGCAGGAGGGATAGCATCCGAAGAACGATCGGCGTCGTGGCGTAATACGGCAGGTTGCCTACCGCGTGCCAGGGTTCGCTTCCCATCAACGCCGGGATATCCGCATCCAGCACATCCGCATGTACAAGCGTCATTTTCTCGCCAAAGCGCTCGGTCAGGAGTTCGCAGAGGCGTCCGTCCTTTTCCACCGCGCAGAGAAATCCAGCGCGGGAAAGCAGACCTTGTGTCAGCGCACCGGTGCCGGGGCCGATTTCCAGTACACGCAAGCCATCGATCTGCGCGGCGTCCAGAATCGCCTCGATGATGGCCTCGCTGCTCAAAAAATTCTGCCCCAACGCCTTGTTGGGCACAAAGCCCGCGGGAACGGGGTTCGGTTTCATTTGGTTTGTCGACATATTCTGTATGATAGACTGGATTTATGGAAAAAGAAAGTAAGAAAGTTACAGAATACGCGTTTGCCTTCTGTTGTTTTTCTGTCAAAGGTTACATTTCAATGAGTTTTCCGGTGTTATCCGCATCTTGTAGCGCTTGAAACATTACACCGCGTGCGCGATAATGACCACAGGCGAGACGATACGCCAACAAAAGGAGAAACCGATATTTTGAGCAAAGCGATTCTCTTCGACCTTGACGGAACACTGCTGCAAACACATATTCACAGTTGCCGCGCTGCGCACGAAACCCTGCGCGTGTTCGGGCTGCCGGATATTTCGGACGAGCTGGTCATAGAGCACATTGGCGACAAAGCGGATGCGTTTCTATGCGCGCTCGCGCCGGGGTTTGCCGATTTGGCGAAGTTTGAAGCGCTATACGACGCAAACGAGCGCGCGGCGCTGAGGCAGAGCGGCAGGCTATATGACGGCGTGCCGGAGCTGCTCGCGGCGCTGCAAGAGCGGGGCTACCAGCTTGCGATTTGCTCCAACGGCAGCCGTGAGTATGTAGAGACCGCGCTCACGACCACCGGCATCCGGCGAGCGTTTTTGCGCCTTGTCTGCGCGGGAGACTTTTCCGATAAAACTGAAGCTGTCGAAGCGATCATCCGCGATTGGAACTGTGATTTTTCAGTTGTGGTCGGGGATCGGGTACACGACGCCGAGGCGGCAAAGGCAAACCGCGTGCCGTTCATTGCGGCGGCTTATGGCTACGGAGCTGCGGAGACGAAGGATGCCGCCTATCGCGTGGAACAACCGTGCGAGATTCTCCAACTTCTGGGACGGATCGAGAAAGAACTGATATAACCAGAAAGAGATTCTGCAATCCCGCAATCACACAATTTGTTCATACCCGTGTTGAACAACGGCATAACGTTGTGCCATAATAGAACCGATTTACCAACGCATTTTCATTTCGGAAGAAATCAGATCATCTCTCAATCGTCGGATCGAAAGGAATCATTCACTATGTCAAAATACCTTCTTGCACTGGATCAGGGCACGACCAGCTCGCGCGCGATCCTGTTTGACCTCAAAGGGAAGATCGTCAGCAGTGCGCAGTATGAATTCCGCCAGATCTACCCCGGCGCGGGCTATGTCGAGCATGACCCGTTTGATATCCTCGAAACGCAAAAGCAGGCTGCGGCGGACGTCTGTAAGCGCGCGGAGGTGCAGCCCGGCGATATCGCGGCCATCGGCGTCACCAACCAGCGCGAGACGACGATTGTTTGGGACAAGGCGACGGGACATCCCGTCTATAACGCCATTGTCTGGCAGTGCCGCAGAACCGCGCCGCTTTGCGAAGAGCTGATTGCCGAAGGCTGGAGCGACTATGTGCAGAAGACGACGGGGCTTCTCATCGACGCATATTTCTCCGGCACGAAGATTCGCTATATCCTCGATCACGTCGAAAACGGGCAACAGCGCGCGGAAGCCGGCGAGCTGCTCTTTGGAACGGTCGATACCTGGCTCATCTGGAACCTCACCGGCGAGCACGTGACCGACTATAGCAACGCCTCGCGCACGATGCTGTTTGATATCCTCAAACTTGACTATGACGAAAAACTGCTATCCCGGCTTAATATTCCCCGCTGCATGATGCCAGAGGCGCTGCCTTCGAGCCATGTCTATGGCACCGTTCAGCCGCACCTGCTGGGGCTGGAGATGCTCGGCGGGGTACCGATTGCGGGCGCAGCGGGAGATCAGCAGGCGGCGCTCTTTGGTCAAGCCTGCTTTGAGACCGGCATGGCGAAGTGCACCTATGGCACGGGCGGATTCCTCATGATGAACACCGGAACGGAACCCATTACGAGCAAGAATCGCCTGCTTACCACCATCGCCTGGGGCATTGGCGACCGGGTCGAGTACGCGCTGGAAGGCAGCATCTTCAACGCGGGCAGCGCGATCAAGTGGCTCAGAGACGATCTCGGCCTGATCACGAGCGCGCGGGAGGTCGATGCGCTGGCGGAGTCCGTGCCGGATGCGGGCGGAGCCTACTTTGTCTCCGCGTTTACCGGACTTGGCGCGCCGCACTGGGACATGTATGCCCGTGGTGCGATGCTGGGGTTGACGAGAGCGACGACGAAGGCGCACTTTGCCCGCGCGGTGCTCGAAGGCATCGCCTTCCAGATTCGCGATCTTGTCGAGACCATGGAGAAGGACGCCGGCGTTCACCTTTGCGAACTCAAGGTGGATGGCGGAGCCTCCGTCTCCAACATCATGATGCAGATTCAATCGAACCTATTAAAGGCGCGCGTCAACCGCCCGAAGTGCGTGGAGTCTACGGCGCTGGGTGCGGCTTGTCTCGCGGGGCTTGCGGTCGGTGTGTTTACGAGTTTGCAGGACATCGTCGATCAATGGGAGAGCGACAGGATCTTCTCTCCTCAGATCGAGGACAGCGAGCGCGAGTGGCTGCTAGTCGGTTGGCGGCGGGCGCTGGATCGCGCCATGGGGTGGGAGGAAAAGTAACGTCTTTTCCGACGCTTTTACGCGGGCTCCAAGCATGAAATTGATTCCGGCGAGGCCGTATCTTGGGCATATTACCTCGCTGGAATACACGATCTGGGATGTTGACTTTTTCCCGTAAAGTCGATAGAATAGTGAATGCTACCGTGGAGGCGCATGGGTAACGCTTGTGTTCTGCGCGGTGGATTTCGATGCAGATTCCGTTTCCTTTTCTACTGATTTCTTTGAAACAACCTGCTCGAAAACTTACCTTTGTCGCAAGCGCCGCGGCAGGGGGGATGCTTCATTGTGCGGGTGTAGCTCAGTGGCAGAGCTCCAGCTTCCCAAGCTGGCTATGTGGGTTCGATTCCCATCACCCGCTCCAGCATCCTAACAAGGTGCACAACATATTTTGCCCGCTGCCGTTACAAATTCCGCATGCGGGTAACAACAAGTTTTTTAGGAGGAATGGTTGTAATGGCAAAGGCAAAATTCGAACGCACGAAGCCGCACGTAAACGTAGGCACGATTGGCCACGTTGACCACGGCAAGACGACGCTGACGGCGGCGATCACGATGGCGCTGTCGCAGCAGGGCGAAGCCAAGGCGATGCGCTATGACGAAATCGACAAAGCGCCGGAAGAGAAAGCGCGTGGAATCACGATCAACACCGCGCACGTTGAGTACGAGACGAAAGCGCGCCACTATGCGCACGTCGACTGCCCAGGCCACGCGGACTACGTCAAGAACATGATCACCGGTGCCGCCCAGATGGACGGCGCGATCCTGGTTGTGAGCGCGGCGGACGGCCCGATGCCCCAGACCCGTGAGCACATTCTGCTTGCGCGTCAGGTTGGCGTGCCGTACATCATCGTGTTCATGAACAAGATCGACCAGGTTGACGATCCGGAACTTTTAGAGCTCGTCGAGATGGAAATCCGCGAACTGCTGAGCACGTACGAGTTCCCGGGCGACGAAATCCCGATCATCAAGGGCAGCGCGCTGCAGGCGATGGAAGCATTGATCGCAGGCAAAAAGGCTCTGGAAACGCCGGAGTGCAAGTGCCTGTTTGACCTGATGGATGCAGTTGACAGCTATATCCCGACGCCTGAGCGCGCGGTTGACAAACCGTTCCTCATGCCGGTGGAAGATGTCTTCACCATCACGGGTCGCGGCACGGTCGCGACGGGCCGCGTGGAGCGCGGAACCGTCAAGATCAGCGAAACCGTCGAGATCGTCGGTCTTGCGGAAGCCACGCGTTCGGTTGTTGTGACCGGCGTTGAAATGTTCCGTAAGCAGCTCGATCAGGCGATGGCAGGCGACAACGTCGGCCTTCTGCTGCGCGGCGTGCAGCGCGCGGACATCGAGCGCGGCCAGGTTCTGGCCAAGCCGAACTCGATCCACCCGCACACGCACTTCATGGGTCGCGTGTACGTGTTGACGAAGGAAGAAGGCGGCCGTCACACCCCGTTTTTCTCGGGCTATCGTCCGCAGTTCTACTTCCGCACGACGGACGTGACGGGTTCCATCGAACTGCCCGCGGGCGTTGAGATGGTTATGCCTGGCGACCACATCGACATGAACATCCAGCTGATCAATACGATCGCGATCGAGCCGGGCCTGCGCTTCGCCATTCGCGAAGGCGGCAGAACCGTTGCCTCCGGCGTCGTCACCGAGGTCCTGGACAAATAAGAGACTAAAGACACACAAGAGAGGCTCGCATTCGCGAGCCTCTCTTTGCTATAATCAGTATTAGAAATTCAGGGAAGAAAGCCAAGAGGGCTGAATGATGCCGATTCAATTGCGAAAAGCATCTATGGAAGATTGTACGCTGATCCACCAGATGCAGGTGGCGTCCTTTCGCGCGCTGTTGGAAAAGTATCACGACATGGATACCAACCCCGGCGCGGAACCGCTTAGCCGCGTGGTTGAGCGGATGGAGCAGTCGTTTACGGACTACTATTTTATTGAGTTGGATCAGGCGCAGATCGGTGTGATTCGCGTTATTCACCGCGCGGAGGATGTCTGCGGCGTGGCGCCGATATTTGTACTGCCAGAGTATCAGGGAAATGGGTATGCACAGGAGGCGATGCTGGCTGCGGAACGATTATACCCGAAGGCAGCGCTTTGGCAACTTAGCACGATTTTACAGGAAGAGAAGCTCTGCCATCTTTATGAGAAACTTGGTTATAACAGAACGGGTGAATGGAAGAGCATTCAGCCCGGCATGGATATTGTTTATTATGAAAAGAAGAAGTAACCAATATATCAAAAAAGGCACGAGGGATCGTGCCTAATTCTTTACGAAAGATACTTTGCTTACTTTTCTTTCAAGAAAAGTAAGTTATCTCCGCCTACGAAGATACATAACAATCATTGCGATCAGACTGATGGTCAGCAGTACGCTCAGTCCGCCAAAGATGTACACGCCAATGCTTGCGTGCGAGAAGAGATCGCCAATGGACTCGTCAGGCACGGGTTCCGGCGTGGCGGGTGCAGGCGTTGCGGTCGGCGCGGGGGTTGACACCGCGTCCGTGTCCGCTACGAGGTTGCCGGAAAAGAGCGCGCGACCCTCATAGGAGCACGAGACGGTTCCGACGATATCCCCTGCCTTTGCGCTGGTGAGATCGTCGTTCAGCTTGGTTTCGACTTCCATCTTGGATGGATCTTTTTCCAACTCCGCCGCCATGTCTTTCGGCAGGCGGTGAACCGCGCTCTCGTCAAACGCAGCCGAAACCGGGAAGGAATCCGTCTCCCCCTTTGCTGTAGCTTTCGTGGTATAGGTAAACCCAAGCGAGGTCGGGGTAACGGGTGTGT
>JBDKRF010000026.1:0-21972 GCA_039683525.1 Clostridiaceae bacterium | reverse complement strand
TATCGTGGATGTTCTTCATGATCGTGTGGAGCTTTTCGTCCACCTCTTCCGCGCTCCAGCTCAGGCGCTGGCTGTTCTGGCTCATCTCCAGCGCGCTGGTTGCGACGCCGCCCGCGTTGACCGCCTTACTGGGGGCGACGATCAGGTGCTTCTGCTCCATCAGGAAGTTCAGCGCGTCGTTCGTCGTCGGCATATTTGCAACTTCGATATAGTACTTCGAGCCGGAGGCTACAATCTTCTTTGCGCTGTTGATGTTCACGTCGTTCTGTGTCGCGCACGGCATGTACACATCCGCCTGCACGCCCCAGGGTTTCTCGCCCGGGTAGAACGCGCAGCCATAGCGGTCGGCATAGTCTTTCACCTTGTCTCTGCCGCTGTTGCGCATCTCGAGCAAGTATTCCACCTTCTTGCCCGTGATGCCCTTGGGATCGTGGATGTAGCCGTCCGGGCCGGAGAGCGTGATCGCCATCGCGCCCAGCTCCTCCAGCTTCTTCGCCACGCCCCAGGTCACGTTGCCGAATCCGGAGAGTGCGAAGGTCTTGCCTTCCATCTTATCGCCTTCGTGTTTGAAGACTTCGTTGACGTAGTAAACCGCGCCGTAACCCGTGGCTTCCGGTCGGATCAGGCTGCCGCCGTAGCTCATGCCTTTGCCCGTCAGCACACCGTTTTCAAATGCGCCCTTGACCCTGCGATACTGCCCGTAGAGATAGCCGATTTCGCGTCCACCGACGCCGATGTCGCCCGCGGGCACGTCGATATCGGGTCCGATATGGCGATAGAGTTCCGTCATAAACGCCTGGCAAAAGCGCATCACTTCGCCGTCAGATTTGCCGCGGGGGTCGAAGTCGCTACCGCCCTTTGCGCCGCCGATCGGCAGGCTGGTCAGGCTGTTTTTAAAGGTCTGCTCAAAGCCCAAAAACTTCATGATCGAGAGGTTGACGCTGGAATGAAAGCGTAAGCCGCCCTTGTAAGGCCCGATAGCTCCGTTGAACTGCACACGATAGCCGCGATTGGTCTGGACTCTGCCCGCGTCGTCTACCCAGGTGACGCGAAACGAAATCGCGCGCTCCGGCTCCGCCATGCGCTCCAAAAGCCCCAGCTTCTCATATTCCGGATGCTTGTTCACCACCGCTTCCAGCGAAGAATATACTTCTTCCACCGTCTGCAAAAACTCCGGCTCACTTGCGTTTTTCTTTTTGACGTCTTCTAAGACTCGTGCGATATAGGCGTTCATGCCTGTCCTCCTGATGTGCTGAATTTGATGGGATTTGTGGGAATTCGCTCAAATTCATCATAGCCCCGCGGGCACACAAAGTCAACGAATCCGCCGCAATATATGAAATTATTTTCGCGTGCCTTTCATTTTTTGAGCGCGCATACAATTTTAAATTGGTTATGCAAAAAAGCCCGCGTTGTCGCGGGCTTCTTGCAACTCTTTTTTCTATTTGCAACTGCTGCTGATTACAGAAATTTCGAGATTTTGCTAAGACTGCCGGTGTCGTTTCTCTTGAGCGCATCCTCAACCAAAGCCCGTAGACCCTTCTCCGAAAGAAACGGAAACAGCGAGGTAAGTTCCCCCATCTTTTGCCCCTGCTTGAGGGCAGTGCTCACGATGCGATCCAGATCGTCCTCGTCCAGAAACGGCGCGATTGCCGCGACCTGGGAGACGCTTCCGCCGCCTTCCACGCAGGCGAGCGCGAGCTTGCCCATGTCGTCTTCATCGAGAAACGGTGCGATCGCCGCAAGCTCCACGATGGTACCGCCTCGCTCAATGTTCTCCTTTGCGATGCGGCCCAGATCGTCCTCATCGAGGAAGGGCGCAACCGCGGCAAGCTCTCCCAGTGTGCCGCCGTTTTTCACGACGGAGAACGCGATGTTGCCCAAATCATCCTCATCTAAAAACGGAGCGATCGCCGCCAGTTCGCCGAGCGTGCCGCCGTTTTCGATCGCAGAAGTGGCGAGCTTACCCAGCGTCTCCTCACTCACAAACGGCGCAAGCGCTGCCAGCTTGCCGAGCCCGACCGTTGGCGCGAGTCGGGTTGCCAGCTCGTCCAGATAGTCCTCATCCAGAAAAGGCGCAACGGTGACAAGGCTTTCCAGATCGATCTTGTCCTCCGCCTTTGCGCCAGCTTCCTGCTCTCCATCCTGCGATAGCTGCGCGTTTTCTTCCTCAATCGCCTTCACGATGCGCGTTACCTGCTTGGGTTTTAAAAACGGCGCGGCTTCGCCTGCCTCGGAGAGCGTGATGCGCTCCGACTTTACAAACGATTCCTCGCTTCCGTCGATCACGCTGCGGATGAGGTCGCCTCCGCGCCCGCCGCCGAGCAATTCATCCACGCTCACGCCCAGCGCCTGCGCCAGCTCCGGCAACTTGCCGATATCCGGCATGGAGGCGCCGCGCTCCCAATTGCTCACCGCCTGAAAGCTCACGCCCATCACATCCGCCAACGCGGGCTGCGTCATATCCTTTTCTTTTCTCAGGCGCGAAATCCGCCGCCCGATCTCTACCGCATCAAACATGTTGTCGTTCTCCTTCTCTACTCTCTGCTGTTTTGCGAAAAGCCGCACGGCTAAAACATCTTTGGCAGTTGAATCGCAATGCTCTGCCAGTGCGCGCCCCGCTTTTGCTCTTCGCGCTGAGTAATCATCCGCCGGTAGGCGCGCTCCGCCTGCTCCGGCGTTCGTTTCTTCTCGAGGGTTCGTTTGATCGAAAATCGCATGTCGTTTGCCACCGCCTCTCGTTTTGCTGCACCATCAGCATACAAAAACGCGGCGATTGAAACCAGCAAGCGGTGCTTGAGTTGGGGTTTTCGCGGGACTCAAGCGGCGGTTGAGGGGGAGTTCTCCTAAGTATTCAAGTATTTCTCAATATTTCCTATGTTTCCTGTCATACTGCGGGATTCCGTTCGCTGGATCGTTCCCGTCGATCTGGAGTAGGCGAAGTCTGTTCCCAGCCGGATTGCCGGACAGAACCCGAAGTGCCTTTTCAAACGGCTCGCGAGAGTAATATTCTTTTTCATCAATGAAGTATTGCGCTTGAAGCAGTTGATCGGTTTTTAGATCCCGTTCTTCCTGAACCATGATTTGCATCGCCTTACCGCGCGCAAGAATGAATACATCCGATCCGGGATTCTCCACAAGAAACGCAACGATAGTTTCCATTGGATACTCCACTGGCGTGATTGAATCCGCCATTTTTCGCACGCGGATTTCATCCCGCGTCGCGCTGGTGCAGATGAGTTGCAGCGCAATTGATAACAGCGCAAAAAAGCTTGCTCCAGCTGTGAGCACGGCAGCTACTTGAAGCAATGTTGTAGGAATCGGAGGAAGTCTTAGAAATATTGCCAGCGGAATCAACACCGCATTGACCATCAGTATAATCAGCAAGCGCTTTATTGTAGGAGGATATTCCGGAAGCTTTGTATCCACATGATACATCCATTTTGTCAGGCGCATCGATTCTCCTCATGATAATTAATGTAGAAAGACAGCGACTCAAATGCCGCTGTCTTTCGTAGTTCTTAATCAGAATTACCCCAAATACCCCTTCAGCAGCCCGTCCACATCCTGCATGAGCGCGGTGAGCGTTGAATCGAGCTGCTCTTTCGTCTTTGCCCGCGCGCCGATGTAGAGCTTGAGCTTGGGTTCGGTGCCGCTGGGGCGGATGACGATCCAGCTTTCGTCGGATAGCAGCCAGCGCAGCGTATCCGACTTGGGCAGCGCGATCTCGCAGACCGTGCCGTCAGAGCGTTCGCACCTGCGGGCAAGATAGTCTTCCGCGATTACAACCTTCGTGCTTGCAAACGCCTTTGGCGGGTTTTCGCGCAGGGAGGCCATCGCGCCCGCGATCTTCTCCATGCCCTCTTTGCCCTCGAGCGTGTAGCTCTTGACGCTCTCGCTGTAGAAGCCGTAGGTCGCGTAGATTTCGTCCAGTGCGTCGGAGAGGGTCATCCCGCGCTCGGCATACACGATGCACGCTTCCGCCGCGAGCATCGCCGCGCAAACCGCGTCCTTGTCACGCGCGAGCCCGCCCGCGAGGAAGCCGAAGCTCTCCTCAAACCCAAAGAGAAACGTCTTCTCTCCGCTGGTCTGGTATTCATCCACCTTCTCGCCGATGAACCGGAAGCCTGTCATCACGTTCTCCAGCGCAACACCGTATGCCGCGCAGATCGCGTCCGCAAGGCGCGTGGAGACGATGCTCTTGATGACCACGCCGTTCTTGGGCAGGCGCTTTTGCCGACTCAGGGAAGAAAGGATGTGTTGCAGTAAGATGCAGCCGATCTGGTTGCCCGTCAACGTGACCCATTCGTTCGCCTTGGTCTTGACTGCGACGCCGAGGCGATCCGCATCCGGATCGGTGGCGAGGCAAACGCGCGCGCCCTTCTCTTCCGCGAGCGCGATGGCGAGGCGGAACGCGTTCGGGTCCTCCGGGTTCGGCGCGGTGACGGTCGGAAAGCGTCCGTCCGGCTCTGCCTGCTCCGGCACGGTCGTCACGTTGGTCAAACCCACGCGGGAGAGAAGCTCCCGCACGGGCACCGCACCGGAACCGTGCAAGGGAGTGTAGACAATCGGGAGATCGCCTCCGCGGCGGCGCACGAGATCGGGCTCCAGCAATAACCCTTCAGTCGCGGCATAATACGCCTCGTCCTCCGCGGCTCCCACCAACGTGATCGCGCCGGAAGCAATCGCCGCGTCATAGTCCATAGCGCTGGGCGAGAACATCGCCACGCGCTGAATCTCGTCGAAGATTGCTGCGGCCTGCTCGGGTGCGGCCTGTCCACCGTATGCCCAATAGACCTTATAGCCGTTGTATTTGCTGGGGTTGTGGCTGGCTGTGATCACCACGCCCGCCATGCAGTTGAGATGCCGTACGGCAAACGAAAGCTGCGGTACCGAGTGCAGCGTGGAGAACAGGAACGTCTTGATGCCGTTTGCCGCGAGCACGCAGGCGGTCTCTTTGGCAAACTCCGGCGAGAAGAGGCGCGAATCATACGCAATGCAGACCCCGCGTTCTTTCGCGTTTTCGCACGAGAGTAGGAAATTCGCCAGCCCCTGCGTTGCCCTGCGCACGACGTAAACGTTCATGCGGTTGGTGCCTGCGCCGATAATGCCGCGTAGTCCCGCTGTGCCAAACTCTAGCTCGCGGTAAAAGCGCTCCTCAATCTCCGGCGCGTCCAGGGAGATTGTAAGCAGTTCCGCGCGGGTGGCTTCGTCCAGCGTCGGCTCGTTGAGCCAGGATTCATAAACGGATCGCGTTTCCATTCGTTCAGCCCTTTCGCATCCAAATATTCTGATCTTGTATGGTTTTTATCGCGGTTGTTGTGATTTCTCTTATTGTAATTTCAGCGAGGCGAGAAAGCCCTCCACCGCCGTCCAATACTCGGCGTAGTTCGGCGTTTTCTCAAACAAGGCGGAGGAGCCGTGGCGTCCGTTGCCTTGCGGCACGAAGAACACGCTGCCCTCACTTGTGATTTGATCCGCAATTCCGCGCCAAGACTTCTCCTCCGACTTAGCGGAGGTGATGAACGCGGGTTGCGTGATGCTTTTTGCATAGTCCGCAACCAGCTTGCCACCCAGTTTAAAGTATTCGCCCGGCGAGAACGCAAGCACGGCGGAGATTTCGTCGGGATGCTCCGAGGCGAGAATCAGCGCAAGCGAGGAGGAATACGAGCTGCCCCAAACGATGAGTTCTTTGGGCGCATAGGTCGATTCCACATACGTCAGCGCCGCGTTCAGATCAGCATACGCGTCGGTATACCCGGTTGGGAACCCCGCAGCCTTTGCAGCTTTGCTGGTTTCGTTGATGACGCCGTTTGCAGCGCCGCCGGAGCGCTGATCAATCGCGAGGCAATTGTAACCCAGCGCGTTGAGCTTCGGCGCGATCTCAAGATATTCTCCGCGGCTGTAGTCCGCCTGATGGAACAGGAGGATGAACGGTTTCGTCGCATCTCCCGTCCAGTAGAGGTCCGCCGTGACGGTCAGATTGTCCGCCGCGGGAAAGGTGACGGTGGTGGTCGTCTGCACAATCGGCAGTTGAGCCACTTCCGGCGCTGAAGTCTCGGTCGCTTCCATGGCATCCTCCTGCGTGTTTGTTATGGTCAGTTGTTCGTCTGCGACGGGTTCGCCGTTTTTTCCGATCGGAACCAGCATCGCAAGAAGCATGATGACAAAGACGAGCACGAGCCCGCCAATTATCATCAAAATCGTCCTGAGTCTCATGAGCGCGCTCCCTCTCCCTGACAAGGCAGGGTTCTTGCTGTGCGATCCTGCGGTATATACGTCTCCCCGCAAAAGGAATCTGCTAAAATTGTTCAAAATCCCTTCATCTGATTATACCCGTCGCCGTGTTGCATGGCAAGGCGGGCTGTGCTATCATACCCGTATGGAACGGCGCACGCAACCAAAGAAGCGCTATCAGTCCGCCAGCTTTCTCAATAGCGGGGCGGTTTTTTACGGTACGCTCTTGTTTCTCGTCGCCCGCATCTTTACGTTATTGCAGCTCTTCTCTGACGCGGCTTCCCGACAGAAGCTGGATCAGGCGCCGCCGGAGAACTTCACCTTCCTTGGCATCGCGTGGCTCCTGCTCGTCATCGGCATCATCGGCTTTGCGTTTTATCTGCAGGTGCAAAACCGGCAGCATAAGCTACGCATGAAGCCCGGAAACTATTTTCTACTGCTCAACGCGTTGATTGCGCTTTGGGGCATCATCAGCGCAATCAGCTACCTCGTCGAGATGATTCTGTTCTTCGAGTTTGTGTATCTGCTCGATTTTCTGACGCTGGTTGCCGCGATGGTCGTGCCAAGCGTATTGTATCAGCTCTCCGACCGAAATCAGGATATTCCGCAGGACAACATTCTGTTTTTTACCGCCATCGGGGCTACCGCGCTCTCTACGATCGCGGCGCTAATCGTAGCGCTCGTACTGAGGAAGAGCTATACCCCGTTTCAGCTCTTGCGTGAGCTGATGTTTCGCGCGGGGATCATCCTCTTCGGCGTCGCCGGTTTGTTAAAAGCGATTCGTCTGCGCGCGGAGCTGCCGGAGCTGGTGGCATCCATGCCGAAACCCGAACCGAAGGCTGTATCCGAGCCAGTGTTTAACCCCATGCAGGCATTTGCGAAAACATTTGCGCCTAAGACCGCGCCGAAGAGCACGTCGCATCAGAAAGTTGACGCAAAGGGACGCCTCAAGTGTCCGGATTGCGGCAAGAAGCTGGCCGAAGGTACGCGCATCTGCCCGCGCTGCGGATTTGACATCGAAACGCCGGATCTCTTTGATGAGGACGACGAGTTTGACGACGATGAACGTTACGACGATCTTCCGCTCGTGGAGCAACCCGTTCCGGTTGCGTCTGTTGAGCCGGAGCAGGACGTCTTTGAAGAACAACCCGCGCCTGCACCCTCACCGGAGCGAATGGAGCTGCCAAAGGATATCTGCCCGCGCTGCAAGAAGAAGAAGCCTCCGTTTTTAAGCACTTGCCCGCACTGCGGCTACTATCCCGGCGACCCGATCGAGATCGCCGAACAGGAAGCTGAGAAGAAGCAAGCGGAAGGGCAGAGAACCGACGCAACGCAGACCACCGGCGCTTATGTTCCACCGGAGCCCAAGCCGGAGCCCAAGTGCGAGAAATGCGGGAAAAAAATCCCCGGCGGACTCTCCACCTGCCCGTATTGCGGCTATCACCCGAACGATGCACGCGCACCGAAGGAACCACCCAAGAAAGAGGTGGAGTCGTTGTTTGACGAGGAGGAAGAGGAGGAGACCATCTTCTGCCCCCGCTGCGACAACGAAGTCGTGTTTGGCACCGACGTTTGCCCGCATTGCGGATATCCCTTTGTCGCGCCACGCGGCGAAACCGGGCGCATTCGCCGACCGACACAGCGGCTGCCGCGCGTACCCGATCCCAAGCATCTCACCGAAAAGAACTCGATCGAGTGCCCGGAGTGCGGCAGGCGGTATTCCGCCGCACGGGATCGCTGCCCGTATTGTGGGTATGGGTTATATGATGACTAGTTTTTTTCTATATTTTTAAGAAATATAGTTGGTGCCCATATTGCGGGTATGGACTGTATGATGATTAGAAAAGTTTAGGATCACAAATAAAAACGCTCATCTTTTGATGAGCGTTTTTATGTTTATCCGTAGATCAGCTTTGGCGTAAAGTCAAGTTTATCCGCAGCGACGCAGTGATAAACGATTCCGTTTCTCTCGCCTTCAAACGCGTATCGGTTGGCATCGCCATGCAGATGCCCGTAGACGACGATATCGACCCCCGCCTGCTCCAGCCGCTCCGTAAAGCCGCTGCCGCGATCCTTGTCTAATAGCGGCGGAAAATGCAGCATGGCGATCTTCTTCTGTACTTCCGGCAGCGCGTTGAGCGAGAGCGTCAAGCGATCCAGCTCCCGCAGATAAATCTTCTGATCTTCGGCGGAAAAGTTGTTGCTGCCGGGGCAGAGCCAGCCGCGCGTACCGCACAAGCCGATGCCATCTTCCACGATTGCGTCATTCTGTATCGCGCGCATTCCCGCGGGAAGCTGGGAGCGAACCCGGCCGATGGCGCTCCACCAGTAGTCATGATTGCCCTTGAGCAGGATCTTTTTACCCGGCAGGTCGCCGATAAACGAAAGATCGGGCAACGCCGCACCAAGCTGCATCGCCCAACTAATATCGCCGGGAATCAGCACGAGGTCGTCTTCCTGCACCCGCTCGCGCCAGTTCCGCTCCAATTTTTCCGCATGTCCGCGCCAGGCTTCGCCAAACACATCCATGGGTTTTTCTGATGTGAGCGAGAGATGCAAGTCCGCAATGGCGTAAATCTGCATCCAACCGCTCCTCTCAACATGCGCGTTTCCGCGCGTAACTTTTACTCTTCGTCGGCGTCGAGATCCTCGTCGTCTTCGAGCAGGTCCTCGTCGTCAAACTCATCATCCGTCGGCAGCGGAGAAGCATTCTCCAGCACCACCTGACGCTTCTTCTCTTTCAAGCATGATAGACAAAGCTCACCGCCACGCGCAGCGGGCTCTTCCCCGCATTCGGAGCACATGATGACTTCGTCGTCATCCGTCTCCTCATCCGCATGCCGGATGCGCGCCTGCGCACGCTTCATCTCGCGCTTGCATACTTCGCAAAATTCTTCGCCTTCGCGAATGTAATTCAATTCACATTTCGGGCACTTATGCAATGCCATAGCTGTTCGCCCTGCCTTTGATTCCAAACGTTACGTTTGGTATTATGCTAAAGTTTTATAAGCCTGTCAAGGAAAAGTTCGTATTCATGAAAATCGCCCGTCTAACGGGCGTTTTTTGCGTCTTTTCCAACATCGAATCGCTATTCTTCGTCCGTTTCGCCTTTTTCATTCATCTCGACTTCGGCAAACGCAATTTCGGCCGCAGCAAACAGCAGCTCCTGCTCTGCTGCACGCAGAGCCTGGCCTTCCGCATCCTCAAAAATTTGGCCGATTCGCTCTGTTAACGCGTCTTTGCCAAGCTTTTCCTCCGCGGAAAACGGGATGGCGAATGCGGGAGCGCCTAAGAGTTTTGCCGCCTTGTTCGCCGTAATCATCCGCTGAGACTTGCTGATTTTGTCCGCCTTGGTCGCGACCACTGTAAACGGCACGCCCGCGTGCAGCGTCCACTGAAACATCTCCCGATCCTCCGGAGAGGGCTCGTGGCGAATGTCGACCAGCAAAAGCAGGTGTTTCGGCCTACCGCTTGCCAGATACCCGCCGATGAGATCTCCCCACTCGGTCTGCTCGTCCTTGCTGCGCTTGGCAAAGCCATAGCCCGGCAGGTCGACAAGATAAAACGCGTTGTTCATCAGGAAATAGTTGACCAACCGCGTTTTACCCGGCGTTTGGGAGATCTTGGCGAGCTTTTGATTGTTGGTCAGGCAGTTGATGAGGCTGCTTTTGCCAACATTACTGCGGCCGACCACCGCGATTTCGCACGCAAGCGGGGCAGGGTAGTTTTGACCCTGCCCAACGCTTGTGACAAATTTTGCCTGATTAATGGCGAACTGTTTCATGCGTCATATCCAAACCCGGCAAACTCAGCCGCGGCTCTGCTCCGTGCGGATGCATTGTAAGGGCAACGTTTAGTACGTCGTCCACCGTCTCTGCGTAATCGATCTTCAGCGCGTTCTTGATGTCCGCCGGAACGTCGTAGAGATCCTCGCGGTTCGACTTTGGCAGCACCACGCGTTCAACGCCCGCGCGCACGGCGGCAAGCAGCTTCTCGCGCAGTCCGCCGATCGGCAGCACGCGTCCACGCAGGGTAACCTCGCCGGTCATTGCGACCGAGCTCTTGACCGGAATTCCGGTGAGAGCGGAGACCAGCGCCGTCGCCATCGCGACACCTGCGGAAGGTCCGTCCTTCGGTACCGCGCCTTCCGGCACGTGGATGTGGACATCCAGCGTCTCCAGAAAAGCGGGATCGATGCCAAAGCGGGCGGTGTTCGCGCGCACATAGGTCATTGCGGCCTTTGCGGACTCCTGCATCACGTCGCCAAGCTGACCCGTGAGCTGCAGAATGCCCTTGCCGGGCACCGCCGCGCTCTCGACCTCCAGCGTTTCGCCGCCGACGCTCGTCCAGGCTAGGCCCGTGACCACGCCGACCGTATCGGGACGCAGAGGCTCGCTCTTTTTGAACTTTTGCGGCCCGAGCCATTCGGTGATTCGGCTTTCGGTCAGCACGATGCGCGTCTTACCGTCCGCGAGATCGCAGGCGGCCTTACGGCAAACGCTCGCAATCACACGCTCAAGTTCGCGCACGCCCGCCTCGCGGGTGTACCCGCCGATGAGGATGCCGAGTGCCGCGTCGGACACGCGGAGATTCGTCTTCTTAAGGCCATGCTTTTCCATCTGCTTGGGAAGCAAGTGGCAGCGGCCGATTTCAACCTTCTCGTCGAAGAGATAGCTCGGCACCTCGATGAGCTCCATGCGGTCAAGCAGCGGGCGCGGAATCGAGCCCGCGTCGTTCGCGGTGGTGATCATCATGGCGTGGCTCAAGTCATATGGCAGCTCGAGAAAATGATCCGTAAAGGAGAAGTTCTGCGCGCTGTCGAGCACCTCCAGCATCGCGCTGGACGGGTCTCCACGCATGTCCTTGCCGAGCTTGTCGATTTCGTCGAACAGCAGCACGGGATTGATCGAGCCAGACTTGCGCATGGCTTCGATCACGCGGCCCGGCTGCGCGCCGATGTAGGTGCGCCGGTGTCCGCGAATCTCCGCCTCGTCATGCACGCCGCCGAGGCTCATTCGAACGAATTTTCGTCCCATCGCCTCCGCGATGCCGCGCACGATGGACGTTTTGCCGACGCCCGGAGGGCCGACAAGGCAGAGGATCTGCCCTTGCGGGTTGTTCGTGAGCTTTTGTACGGCCAGCGTCTCAATGATGCGGGTCTTGACCTTCTCCATGCCGAAGTGGTCGCGATCCAGCACTGTTTTCGCGTGAGCAAGATCGAGGTTATCCACCGTTTCTTCCGTCCACGGCAGGTCGAGGATCAACTCGATATATGCCTGCGCCATCGGCGCCTCATGAGAGCCGCCTGGCAGCGATGCGAAGCGGTCGAGCTGCTTATTGAGTGCCTTGCGCACTTCCGGCGGAAGGTTCTTCTCCTCCGCGCGCTCGCGGTAGGCATCCAGTGCGTCGTCTTCGCCTTCGCCAAGCTCTTCCTGAACGGCCTTGAGCTGCTCCCGAAGGACAAACTCCTTCTGGTTGCGCTCGACCGCGGCTTTGATCTTGCCCGCGATGCGGCGATCCACCTGCATGACCATCAGTTCGTTTTCGATGATGCCGAGGAGGCTTGCCGCGCGGGAGACGAGATCCGTCTGCTCGATCAACTTCTGCTTATCCTCAAGCTTCGACACCACGTGCTGGGCGATCGCGTCCGTGAGCTCCGAGAGCGTCGGGAGCGCGAGCACTGCGTCCTTTTGATCCTGCGTGAGCCGGTCGCGCTGACCCGCGTGGTCGCTAAAGCCTTCGCTCAAACGGCGGCGCAGGGCCTCCGCGGTGAACTCATCCGGCTCCACATCTTGGAATACCTCGAGTTGTGCGGTGTAGTGCGGGTTTTCAGAGATCACGTGTACAATTTTTGCGCGCGCAACCCCGGTCACCAACAGATGCACCGTGTCATTTTGAATGCGGAATACCTGCCGGATGCGGCAGATCGTGCCCACTTCAAAGAGGTCTTCCGGCGTTACGTCGACCACCTTCGCGTTTTTTTGCGACACAAAGAAAGCGTATCCTTCGTCCGAAAGAGCCTGCTCCATCGCAGAGAGCGTCTTTTTTCGTCCAATATCGCAATGCATTACTTCGTTTGGCAAAACCGCAATTCCGCGTAGCGGGATCACGGGCAGCGTGACGATTCCATGCAGATTCATACTCTTTTCACCTCCATAAGGGATGTTCGTAACTCATTCCCCTGACTGTCCTTCTTGTTCCTATCCATACGGTTCCATGCCGCGGGAAATGTTTGTATACGCGTCCCATGTTCATGGATTGTAGTATCAGTATAGCGAGTCGATTTCATCAATGCAAACAAGCAAAGCGGGATATTGTAACCTTACCTCTACAACACTGTGAACTTTTAGCATCAAACGCACGAGAGTGCTAACAACGTATATTCTACCGAAATCCCTGTCGTTTTTCTACCCCGATTGCCCCTTTTTTCGCTCTTTTATTGGAAACAAAACGACGGCTCACAATCGTCTTGCGAACCGCCGCTTCGTATCAATCAGCAAATAGCATCAATCGATTGCACTAGCCTATGAGGCTAGCTTGCTGCAATCCATTTCGCTTGCTACATTGACCGCGCGGAAGAAACACGTTTCATGCCGCATGGTCAATCCTTTTTCAAGAGAATTAATAGTTGACCAAGCGAACTTCGAAGAATGCCTTCGAGTGCGTGCAGACCGGGCAGAGTTCCGGTGCCTTGGTGCCCTCGTAGAGATATCCACAGTTGCGGCACTGCCAAACGACCTTGCCGTCTTTTTCAAAGACTTTCTCGTCCTTGAGGTTTGCTGCGAGCTTGTTGTAGCGCTCTTCATGAGTCTTTTCAATCGCGGCAACCGCTGCAAACTGATACGCGAGCTTATCAAAGCCTTCCGCCTTTGCGTCTTCCGCAAAGCCTTTGTACATCTCGGTCCACTCATAGTGCTCGCCTTCAGCAGCCATCTTCAGCGCTTCGTCGAGTGTAGGCATTTCGCCGCCATGCAGTGCCTTGAACCAGAGTTTCGCGTGTTCTTTCTCGTTATCTGCCGTCTCAGCAAAAATCGCGGAAATCTGCTCGAAGCCGGCCTTCTTTGCTACGGAAGAGAAATAGGTGTACTTGTTTCTGGCCTGCGATTCGCCCGCAAACGCCGTCTGCAGGTTTTGTTCCGTCTTGCTTCCTTTGAGTTCCATGATTGCAATCCTCCTATTATTGATTATCATTGCCAGATCCGGGTTAATACCCTTTGGATCTACAAACTTGATTCTTTGTGTTCTTTCAAACTGCTGTCGTCAGCTGGAGCGCGAAGGTCAACCTACGTTTTTCTTTGCGTGCGCGATGCAGTCCGCGCAAAGTCCGCGCAGCACCACGTCGTAGGTGCGCAGTTCGTAGCCGGTCTCGCTCTCAATCGCCGTTTCAAACGATTCAAACGAAGGCAGGTGTACGTCGGATACCGCGCCGCACTCGTCGCAAACGATATGCGAGTGAGACTCCCGCGTTTTGTCAAAGCGGCAGCTGCCATCCGCAAGGGGAATCTTCTTGAGCCGGCCTGCGTCCGCAAGCTGGTTGAGGTTTCGATAGACAGTTCCAAGGCTCAGGCGGGGCATTTCGAGCTTAAGTTGCTCATAAACCATGTTCGCCGTGGGGTGATCGCAACGCTCTGTTACCGCGCGGAATATTCGCTCCCGCTGGTGAGAATATCGCATGGGCTCGACGCCTCCATATTGCTTACTGATGGTTTGATTGGTTTTTCAATCGCGCATTCTTATTTAGTAACAATTACTGTTATTATACTATTCTACTTCTGATCCTGCGTCAAGTGCTTTCAATTAAATTGATACAATCTTTTCGCAAAGATTGCTTATTTCGGCTGCTCCGGGCTGATTTGCTGCACTTCGCGCGGCTTGACCAGGTTCTTTTCAAATACCTTAGACACGCGCTTGTAGAGTAAAAAGGTGATGATGGAGTTCGCCACCGTCTTGATCGCGTTAAACGGAATAATCGCGGTTGGTAGAAGCGCGATGACTGCCTCACGCGGGACGCCGAAAAAATGTACCGTGAAGATGAGGTTCATGGGGATCATCATCAGCGTTTGCAGCACGGAGCCGATCGCCATCCCGATGATCGCGGCTTTTTGCGAACGATAGCGTGAGTAGAGTAACCCCGCGGCAATCACGTAGGATCCCGTTGCGAGAAAATGCATCACCGCTCCTACCCATAGGCTCTGCGGCGAAACCAATAGCCATTGCAGCACGCTGACCACCGCGGTCAGCCCAAGCCCCCACCACGGACCATAAAGGAAGGTTCCGATCAGGATCGGCACATCCGCCATATCGTATTCCAGAAACGAGGCGGTGGGGAAGATCGGAAAATGGATCGCGTAGACGAGGATGATGGAAAGCGCGGTCAGCATGCCGAGCTTTACCATGCGGTCGATATAGGTTCTGGATTTCATAGTACTGTTGTCCTCCCGTTTGATTGCGACGCAGTTGATGATGTCACGGGAGTTTGATAAGAAAAAACCCCGTGAATCAACGCACGGGGTTGTTACAAAGCCAAAATGAATGGCGTTTGCTTCTTTCATCCGGACTTATGGCGAATGACTTCGCCAAGTTACCGTCGGCAACGGATTATGACCGTTTCGGCCGCTCACGCGGCTCGCGGGCTTGTCGGCACACAGGCCGCTTCACCGCCGGTGGGGAATTGCACCCCGCCCCGAAGCTGAAAAAATTCAATTGTCATCGTTCGGTATCTCTACCAATTTTTCCTATCGTATCACGCGTTTTTGCGATTTGCAAGCGCAAAGCGTGATTTTCACACTTATCTCACGCTTACCACCGCGCGGTGGCTCAGGAGAACGACCAGAGATTCCTTGACGCGCTGACCTGTGAGCGATTCCAGCGCGAGCGCATAGAGTCTGAGCTGCTCCGCATGCTTTTGCGCGGCCTGTTCCGCGGATTCACCGGGTCGCACGCGGTCGGTCTTATAGTCCACGATCACCCATTCGCCGTCTTCAAGGAAACACGCATCCAGCACGCCTTGCAGAAGCACCGTCTCCTCCGCGGCGATTCCGTAGAGCTGAATCGCTTCCATCGGGTAGGAAAACGGTAGCTCGCGCTCCAGACGCACAGCGTGTTGCATCCGCACGGCAAGCGCTTCGTGCGTAAACCACGCGATGGCGCTCGCATCCGCGACCCCGGCTTGCTCCGACGTGATGCGCCCGCTCTCGGTCAGCGAGAACAGATACACTCTTGCCTCTGTTTCGCTCATCGGGGCATTCAGCGGCAGATACTGCATCGCGGCGTGCGTTGCGGTGCCCGCGAATACCGCGCTGGTCTCCACGCCCATAAACGCGGGTCTCGTGAACGCGGGCAAACGATCCTCGCCCGACACCACGCGGCTCACCGCCGCCTTTGCGCGAATCTTCGCCGCCTCTGCGTAGTCATACGTCCAGTTCAGCTTGGCTTCGATCGCCTCCAGCACCACGGGATCATACGGCGGAATCTCCTGCGCATCCTTTGCCGCAGCTCCGCCAATGTACGTCTCTCGGTCATGGAGTTGAATCTCGAGCTGTTTTCGGGCACCCATCATCAGCCAGCGCACGGGGCTAGAGCAACGGATTGCCTGCCACGCGGTCGGCACGCGCGGGGAAGCCGCCAGTTTTTCCTCCGGCTTATTGACGCAGGCGGTGAGGATGAGCTTTCTGCGCGCGCGCGTCATTGCGACATACAGCACGCGCATCTCCTCCGCGAGCTGCTCCCGCTTGACCTGCTGGGAGAGGATGACCCGCGCGAGCGTATCCCGCTTGACGCGCTGCGTCTCCTCGCGGTCGATAAACCGCAGCGCCATGCCGCGCTTGGCGTGCATTTGCAGGCTGTTGTTCACGTCCTGACGGTTGAACTTTTTACCAAGCCCCGCGACGAACACGACGGGAAACTCCAATCCTTTGGATTTATGGATGGTCAGAATGCGCACCACGTCCGCTGTCACGGTCTGCGCCGCACCCACGCTCGCGTTGTTTTGCGCCAGCGCGAGATGGCGCAGAAAATTCCAAACACCTCTCGCGCCCGCGGCCTCAAACGTGTGCGCTTTTTCCAGCAGTGCGTCCAGGTTTGCCTGCCGCTGTGCGCCGCCGACGCCCGCGCCCATCTCCTCATAGAAGCCCGTTTCGTCGAGCAGTTTCCCGATGAGTTCCTCAACCGAAAGAAGCCTGCTCTCCGCGCGATACTGTGAAAGATTGGTGAGAAACGATTGCGACCTTTGCCCCAGTACGGAGTCTGTTCCAGCGCAGGCGAAAAACGCCGCGTAAAACGCTCCGCTTGGGTTCTCCGCGCGCATCGTTGCGAGCTCGTCGTGCGTAAAGCCGCCGATGCTGGAGAGCAGCACGGAGAGTAGCGGCACATCCTGCCTGCGGTTATCGATGATGGAGAGCAGGTTTCGGAAGATCTGCACCTCGACCGCGTCAAAGTATCCACCGCTGGACTGCGCATAGGCGGGCACACCGTTAGCGGCCAGCGTTTGGGACACGGTCTGCGCCTCGGTTCCCGCGCGCAGCAGCAGCGCAAAGTCGCCATAGCGATAGTTTCGCGTCTCTCCCGTCTTCGCGTCGATATACCGCTCTTCCTGCATGATCGCGTGGATGCGGTTCGCGATGAATCGCGCCTCCACCTCAAGATCCGCCGCTTCCTCCAGCGCGTCCTCATCATCTTCGCTCTCCGCGCGTTCTTTGCGAATCAGGTGCAGTTCCGCGCTGCCCGCGGGCTGGCTTGTTCCGCAGATCAGGCGCGCGCGCGTGTCATAGTCGATATCGCCCGATTCCTCGCGCATCACAGCTTCAAACACCTCGTTGACCGCGGTCAATACCTCCGCAGATGAACGGAAATTCTCGGCAAGATCGATGCGCATGCCGTCCTTGCCGGAGAATCGCGCGAGTTTTTCTAAGAATAGTCCCGGCTCCGCCTGACGGAAGCGATAGATCGACTGCTTGACGTCGCCCACGAAAAAGAGGTTGTCTCCGCGCGAAATGCGGGACAGAATCGCCTCCTGTACGCGGTTGCTGTCCTGATACTCGTCCACGGCGATCCAGCGAAACTTCTCGCGGTACTCCTTGGCAATCTCGCTTCGGCTCAGCGCCGCGAGCGCAAAATGCTCCAAATCATCATAGTCCAGCAGGTTTTTCCCGCGCTTTGCCTCCGCAAACGCGGCTTCAAACCGCACCGCAACGCCGCACAGCGCGCGCACCACAAGTCCGGAACGGCGAAGGACTGCTATCTCCTCCGCCTCCGCGCGCAAGAAGCGTTTTCTTTGCTCTTTGATCAGGTCTTTGCCCATGTCACGCGCGGCTTTTGCGCCCGCCTTGTCCTCCTCCGCGACAGCGCGCGGAAAGACGAGCCTGCCGTATTCCATGGCGGCGAGCGCGTCGCGATATTGCCCGAACCTGCGGCAGAGCAGCATTGCGCGATAACGCGAGAGTTCGTCGTCAATCACAGAGATGGCGTTGGCGCAGTCGGGGGAGAGCAGGTCGCGCTCGCGCACGATCGTCTCGATCACGAGCGAAAGCTCCTGTTTGCAAAACGCAACCGCGTCGTCAAGAATCCGCGTGAGCGCCGCTTCGTCCTCATATCGCGCGGCGGCTTCCCGCAGCCAGACGTCCGGCTCCGGCTCCGCGCGCGTAAAGCGATAGACGGAGAGAATGGCATCCCACGCCGCCTGCTCGCTGCCAAACGCCGCCAAGAGCGCGGAATAGTCCGCGTCGTTTTCCGAAGAAAGCGCGGTGAGAAGATCATCCCGTACGGTCTCGATCAAGGCCGCGCTCTCCATCTCGTCCGCCGTCTTCGCGCGCGCGGGCAAATCCACCGCGTGATAATGCCGCCGGAGCACACGCGCGCAAAACGCGTGGATAGTCGAGATAAACGCGCCGTCCACATTTCTTGCCTGACGGCGCAGATAGCGCATCTCCTCGCCGGTGACGGCCTCGTCGGCCAATTGATTGAGGCGGTTTGAGATTCTGCCCTTCATCTCCGCCGCAGCGGCGCGCGTAAAGGTGAGCACCAAGAGGCTCTCGACCGGAGCACCCGCGCGGATGCGCGAGACGATCCGCTCTGTGAGCACCGCGGTTTTGCCCGCGCCTGCCGCCGCGGAGACGATCAGGTTTCCTTCGCTCTCGATGGCGCGCTGTTGTTCACTTGTCCATTTGTTCATCGGTTTTGCCTCCGCTGCGGGGCGCGGTTATTCTTCGTCCGGCGCATCGGCTTCACCTCCGATCAACGTGAAAAACTCATCCTGTTTGATGGTCTTGAGCATGCGAACGCGGCAGCCCGGTCGTTTCGGGTCAAAGCGGCAGACGCTCTTGTAGTCGCAATACTTGCATGCTTCCTGATTCTTCTTGCGCGCGGCGGGAGAGGCCGCAAATTCTCCTTCGAGCATGCGTGAAAGCGTCTGCTCCGACTTTTTCTTTGCGAGCATCAGCAGGGACTCCATCTGGTCCGGCGTGCAGACGCTGCCGCTGTATTCCGCGTCTCCCGTTTGCTCCACCTGATACAGAATCGCGGATTTTCCGCCGGAGAGCGCGTTGTCGCTCGCGCGGATGACGGCGGCGTCCGAGAGCGTAAGACCCTTGAGGCGAAACCGCTCCGCAACTGCGCCCTCGATATCCTCCTCGGAGTCGGACACGACCGGCTGCGAAATCGGCATATAGTATAGACCTGCGCGAGACTGCGCCTGCTCTGCCGCCGCAAGCAGATATAACGGAAGCTGAAGCGTTAAGCCTTGCAGCACTCCCGCAAAGTCAAAGTCCCGCCCGCCCGTCTTATAGTCCACGATGCGCAGGTATTCCCGGCCACCTGCAACCGCGCGATCCACCCGGTCGATCACGCCACCGATGAGCGCGCTGCTCCCATCCGGAAGTTGGAGTCGAATCGGCGGAAACGGCGCGCCCTGCCCGAACCGCACCTCGGTGAGAACGGGCGAGAAGCTGCCCGCGCGAATTTGATTCACAATCGCAAGTATGCTCTGGCGCAGCGTCTCGACCAGCAGGAACAACGTCGCTCGCATGCGTTCGTTCTCCAGCAGGATGCCGTCGTGATGGTTTGCAATTACCTCCGGCAGCACCTCGTCGAGGATACGCAGCGCGTCCTCATTGGAAAGCAGTTTCCAGGCAAGCGTTCTTTCATTGGCCGTACGAACAAATGCCTCCAACACGGCGTGGTAGAATTCGCCGAGATCCGCCGCGCGCTCGGTAAACTCCCGCGTTTCCTCGGCGCGCAGTCCATAGCGCACAAAGTGCTGAAACGGACAGTTGTTGAAGCTCTCCAGCCTGCTTGCGCTCATCGGCACCGTTTTGCCATAGAGTGCGCCCGCAGTCTCGCGCGGAAGCGAAAGCTGCAGGAAATTCGCCGCGCTCTCTTGTATCATGCGTTGCGTGAGCGCACGCGTGCTGTCCCTGCGCGTCAACCACTCGATCATCGCGGGCAGACGCTCGGTGCTCTTGCCCTCGTCTCGCAGCCGCCTTAAATCCCGCGCGGTCATACTCAGCGCTTCCGCCGCGCAGTCCGGCAAGGCGTCGGTCGACTCGATATCGCTCTTTTGTACGCAATTTGGGCAGAGCTTTTGCAGCCGCTCCACCAGCGGGCTTGGCGCGAGCTCGCCCGCACCGTCGCCATAGGAGAAGCTGACATAAAGGTATTCGTCGGTTTTACTCAGCGCGGTGTAGAGATCGAGCCGATCGGCCGCGCTCATCTCCGCGGATGTTTTTCTCAGCGGCGCACCCTGGTTTTGAAGCTCCTGAATCTCCGCGTCGTCCAACAGTCCGTCGTTCTGCTGCGGGCGGGGAAGCAGCCCATCGTTTGCGCCGACGACGAAGAGCGCGCGCACCCTGCGCGATCTGGTGCGCACCACGTCGCCCACCACACCCTGATCCGCCGTGCCGGGCACGACGCCGACGGCAGCGCCGCGCATGCCCTCTTCCAGCAGACGGTAAAAGCCGGCTCTGCCGATCTTGAGTTCACCCAATATCTCACTGAGCTGATCCAGCAGAGACACGAGCAAATTCCAAACCTGCGCGTGCTCCTGCATCTCCGGCAGGCGCTCTTCTTTTTGCAGCGTTTCTGCGCGCGACTCAAGCTGCGCCTGCAAGTCGATCTGCAACAAAAACTGATACAGCGCGCGCACCTGTTCCGCGATGCTCGCGCGGGCAAGCCCTTTGCCCAGCGGCTCCAGCGCGGCAGCCGCGCAGGCGCGCGCCCGCTCCGCACCCTCGCCGGGATTCGCGCGCGTGAAGGGTTTATTTAATACGCTTCCGCGCAGGCCAGTCCTTCGAATATATAGATCGAGCTCCTCCGCGTCCGCCTCCGCACAGCCGGAAAAGCCGCTCTTGAGGTAGCGTAGCAAATCGTCCGCATGATACCCGTCGGCCACATAGGCGCAGGCCGCAAGTACGGCATCCGCCGCCGCATGGCCGGAAAGCGGTCGCTTGCGGTCGAGAAAGATCGGAATTCCTCTGCGCGCGCAGGCACGGCGGATGAGGCCAGCGTATGCGTCGAGGTCGGACACGATCACCGCCATATGGCGATAGCGAACGCCTTTTTCCCGCGCGAAAAACAGGATCGCTTCCGCGAGCGCTTCCGCCTCGGCTCTGCGATCGCTCGCGCCGAATAGCGTGAGTTTCTCTGCGTTGCCGTGATAGACTTCGGCGGGATACGCAAACAGGTTTCGCTCGATGTGCCGCATGAGCGGGTCTGCGCGGTTTGTCTGCTCGCAGAGGCGCTCCTCCGTTACAATTGCGCCAACGCGCTCCGCTACATCGCGCAGCTGGAGCAGCACCTCACGCTCCGGCTCAAACACCTCTTCATCCGCGCGCTGTACGCAATCGATTCGAAGCGTGACCGTGACCGACGGGCAGACTTGCAGCATTTCCGCAATCAGCGCGAGTACCTGACGGTTGGGGCTGTCCATGCCATCGATATAGACAGGCTGGCCCGCGACAAAAGACTCCGGCAGCAGCCTCGCCGCCTCGGTTGCCGCATCGTCAAGGCTTAAATAGCGCGCCTGCAGATAGTCTTCCGTCTCGCGGTATAAAATTGAGACATCGCTGAGCTTCTCGGTCAGCGGAAGCTCCTCCGGCAGGCGGACGATCAGCGCATCCAGCGCGTCCGGCGTGAGCCCCGCCCGCTTGATATCCTGAAAGATGGATTGCAGCTCCTCCGCAAAGCCCGCGCTCTCCGCCGCGCGGGAGAAGAGCTTGAGGTCGTTTTTGCGCAGGTCGATCGCGCGGCGAATCACCATGCGGTGTCCCTCGGCGGATAAAAAAGGGCGCGTCTTTCCCGAGAGGGAGAGCACGCGCTCGGTGAGTCGATTAAAGCTGAACACCTGCACGCCGAGCAAGCCTCCGAGCGCTTCCGCCAATAACCGCTCCGCCTCGTAGGTATATTGCTCCGGTACAAGCAAAATCGCGCGCTCGCCGTTTTGCTGATGCGCGCGAAGGGCTGCGACCACGCGGGCGGTCTTGCCGGTGTCCGCACGGCCTAAGATCAGTTGGAGCTTGCCGCTCATGCGAGCCGCTCCCGATGCAAGGGCGTGTAGACCATCTGCCCGCGCTCGCTTCTGCTCTCATAGAGCCCCACGGCGTTTGCTGTAAACGCGGCTTTCTGCGGCGGAAGAACGAATCCTTCGTCGCCTTCGATCTTTCTACCCAGCGTGACATGCGGCGTGAGCCTGCCGCGATTTTTCGAAAAGCCCCGCTCCCAGAGCGCGGACTCCAGCGTTTCGTA
>JBDKRF010000025.1:0-5212 GCA_039683525.1 Clostridiaceae bacterium | reverse complement strand
TGTGACAGAGACATCATTCAGCGCGATCAGATGCGCGCCGATTCCGATGCGCGCCGTCGTCTGGTTGAGCGCGATGAGTACACCGAGCGTTCCCGCAACCGCGGTTCCGCCCGTTGCGGCGGTAGCCGCCGCAAGCACGTTGATCAGCTGGTCATACGAGCCAGCGTTGACAAGGATCGAACCCGCAGTACTCGTCAGGTGCGCGCCGTTTCCGACCTCCGCCTTGGTCACGGTGTTGACCACCACGACCGCCATCGTTCCGCCAACCGCCGCGCTGCCACCCGCAGCCGCGATGGAGAGGGCCGCCAGCATCAGCTTCGCCTCGGAGATCGCACTGATCGTAATATCCTGTCCCGCCGTGATCGCGGCATCGTTACCGACGATGGAAGAGACGTGGTTATCCATCACGATGGCGTCCACAATGCCGCCGACGCCGGAGCCCGTGGTCGAGACGCTCGCGGCAATCGTCACCGCGAAGACATCCGCATGATTCTCTGCCTTTTGCGTGATAGCGCCTGTTGCTGTGATCGTGCCATCCGTCTGGGCAAGCACCTGATCGGAGTTCGCAACCGCGGCGACGGTCAGCCCGATGCCGACCTTGGAGGAGCTTGCAGACAGCGCGCCCGCAATCAACCGCGCGGTGGTGTCCGCCTCCGCAATGATCTGCGCGTCTCCGGATACATCCACCGTTGTGCCGCTGCCGATCAGCGCCTGGGTGACGTTAAAGAAGAACACAGCGGCAACCGCGCCGGCGATGGAGGCCTTGCCGCCCGTTCCGCCGCTCACCGCACCCGCGATGGACTCCACGTAATAATTATTGGAAGAGAGGAAGTTGAGCAGGTCGATCGCGTCCATCACGGTATCCGTGCTGACGTTGATGGAGATAGTGTATCCGTCCTCGGACGACTCACCTTTCTTGATGTCGATGATGCCCTTCTCCGCGTCCGGATCCGTCACGCCGGAAGAATCCGTCAGCAGCAGGCTCAGATCGAATGTCGACTGATAATCGGAAAAATCCACGCGCTGCTTGGCAGCCCGCAGAAGGAAGGATGCCGCCTTGATCTGCACGTTTTTGCCGACGATCGCCTGCACAACGTTTCTCGCAAAGACCAGCGCGAACGAAGCGCCGATTCCGACGCTGGTTCCCTTGGAGAGGCTGATGCCGCCCGCGCGAACCGCGAGCTTACTCTGATCCTCAGAAGAGAGCTTCACTTGGCCATTCAGCGCGGTGAGGACTGCGCCATCCGCAACGACGACGCTCGTGGTCGCCTTGGAGACGATGATCGCGAGCGCGCCCGCGATGGACATATCGCTCGACGAACCCGTAACGGAACCCGCCAGCGCCTGCGCGCCGAGGAGCCCCTTGTATTTTCCGTCCATGTTCTGGGTGAGCTGCGCTTCGGCGGTCAGGTTCCCTTCCCGCGCGGTGAGTTCGCCCGCAATGGTGACGCTTGCTTTGTTGTCGTTGACCGAGACCGCTGCTCCCACTGCGATGGAGTTACTCTTACTTGCGAGGCTCATCGCGGCGCCGGTGCCGAGGGTACGGAAGTTTCCGTCGTTGTCCGCGAGGATACCGATGGTGCCCGCGGTGAGCTTGCCGGAGATAGCGACGTTTGCCTCGTGGTGCGTGAGGTTGACGGCGACCGCTGCCGCAACCTGAATCTTGCTCTGCTGTGTCTGGTTGTTCGGTCCGGTAAGCCCGTTGGTGTTGGTCGAGGCGGTGTTGTTCGCCTGCGTCGTTGTGCCATTCGGCGTGCCGGATGTGGTGGTATCCTGGCTGCGCATGGCGTTGCTCGAAAGCGGCAGGTTGTTGTTGGCCTGCGTGCTGTTCGTACCACCGGACTGCGGCGTGTCGTTATTCTTGTCCAGTTCGCCGTTGATCGTTCCAGCGGTCTGGTTGTTCTCGTTGCCTGTTGGTGTGTTTTCGCCCGTATAGTTGCCCTGCGCGATATCACTTGCGGACTTCTCCGCCTCGCCGACGCCTTTGCGGAACTTGCCGAGCATGCGATCCATATCCGCGCCCATCGCGGTTGCAATCGCCTGACTTTCGTCCGCCGCAAATACATAGGAAGTGATGCGCGCCTTACCGTTGATGTTTCCTTCGCCCGTAAACGACGCGGTGACGTTGGAATACGAGATGTTGACGGTCACCGCGGCGCCGACCGCCGTGGATTCGCCGACGGAAAATCCGCTCGCCTTGGTCAGCGTTGTGCCGTGGAAGCGGGAGCCGAGGTAGAAGTTGACATAGTCCGCGTTTTGCTCGGCGGCCGGGTCGCCTTCCTTATATTCCGTCTTGTCGAGGTTGAGCGTGTCCGTTCCGGTCGTGGTGATCAGAGCGCTCTCCGCTACATGCGCGAGAATCGTGTTATAGACGAGGCCGACCGCAGCCGCGGCATCCAACGAGATATCCTTGGCCTTTTCGGTCGTGGTTCCCGTTCCACCGGAGGAAGATTCTTCTCCAGCGAGCGGATCGGTACCAGAGACAGAGATGGTCTTGAGGTCATGCCGCCCTTCCGCCGAGATGGAGGCCGTACCCGCCGTCACCACGCGAAGCTTGCCAACGCTCGCCTCCACCGTGAAGTAGGCGATGTTGAGCGTGAACGCCGCGCCGACGCCGACGGTCTTGCCCTTGCTGTTGGTGTTTGTCGTCTTGCTTGGCGCGGTCTCGCCCGCCGCCAGCGCGCGGAACACCGCACGGACGGTGATGTCCGCATCCGGCATATAGAAGGTATAGACGTTGTTGTTCTTATCTTCCGCAGTGACGATCTGCTTGGTGACAGAAGCGCCGTCGACCGTGTAGCTGTATTCCAGATGATCCAGCAGATACCCCGATTTGGGATCAGCCGTGACGAGCAGGCGATCGCCCATCTTCGCGGTGGTCGCTGTCGCCTTTGTCAAATCCTTGATCGTCAAAAGCCCGTTGGTCGGGGTTTGAACGGTGATGTTCTTTGCGTCCTCGGCAAACAATGCGCTGATCTGAATCGTCGCGTCGGCGGGCAGCGCATCTGTTCCGGTAGGCGCGGTGTAGGTATAGGTACCGTCGGTGTTCTTAGTGAGTGTAATCTCCTTGCCCGTGTCGCTGCGCACGGCCTTGAGCGTGCCGTTGAGTTTATATCCTTCGTCCGGCGTGACGGTCAGCTTGGTTCCGCTGACGGTGACCTTGCCGTTTTGCATGGAGCCTATGACAAACTGACCAACGGTGGTGGATTCGTTCTGAGTGCCCGCGGCGCTGCCGTTTCCGGTGTCCGAGCTGCCGCCCGCGGTCAAGTTTCCATCCGCCATGCCGTCGTCGCCAACCGAGGAGGACGCGGTAGATTTCAGGCTCTGGCGCGCGTATGCGTCAATCTCCAGATCACCCGCAACGACCACCGGGTAGAGCAGGCGGCTCGTCGTGTCGCTCAGGTATGCTTTCGTGTTGCCGACGATGACGGAGATTGCGGCGCTGCCCGCAATGCCCACACTCGAGGCACCCGCACCTGCGACGGCCTGCGTCACAAATTCGTGTCCCGGGCCTAGGTCTTCCTCTTCGATCGGCAGATCGAGCCAGCCGGAGAGCGCGTCCAGCGCGGCGGTGGTGAGCGCCTTGCCCGCGTCCTTCAATATCTGCGTAAATTTGGTCTTGAGCTGCTCGGCGACGCCGGTCTTGAAAAACTCCTTGAGTTTGGTGACGTCCACCACATCCGCAAACACTTCGTTTGCGACGTTTTCCACCATCTTATTGACCTGTTCGCCAAACGTCAAAGAACCCGGCGTGGTGGAACCCGGGGTGATCGTTTCCTGAATTTTCTTGAGGATTAGATTGAGAATCGCTTCGCCAACCTGCGTCTTGAGCGCGTCCGTGAGGGACGTGCCAAGCGTCGCGAGTTTGCTAGTAATCTTCGCTTCGATATCGGTCGAGACGAGACCCTCCAGCCCGGTGCCCGAGAGGAGCGTGTCGACCGCGGAACCCACGAGGTCGCCGATGAGGTTTGTGATCGTCTCGTCGATCGTGGTTTTGTCGAGCAGGTCTTTTAAGCCCATCTCGGAGGCAAGGTCTTTCACCATCGAGGTGATGGCCTCTTCGAGAAGCTGCTCAATGATGTTCTTGGGTTCGCCCGTGCCGGTATCCGCCGAAGTCTCCGTCTTCTTCTCTTCGGCGATCATGTGCGCGAGCACGCGCAGGGAGTCCGCATGGATGGAGGCCGTGTCAATGTGCGCGAGCGTATCATAGGTGACGATATTGATCGCAACCGCGACGCCGACGCCGATCTTCGCCTTGGTGGCGCTGGCGTTTGCGGCAACATCCGCGTCTGTGTCGCCATACGCTTCTACGACGACGCTGCCCGCTGTCTCACCGGATGCGGTGCCTTCCGGTACAAACGCCGTCACGCTGATTCCGCCGGAGATCAGGGATTCGACGTGGTTGATCTGAATATTGAGGTTGAAGCCCGCGGCAACCTGAATGTTGCCTTCGCTGGTCTGCGCGGTCTGGCGGTTTGCGCTCTGGCGGCTGACTTCACCGGAGTTGACGTTGGAACTGCCGGTCTGTCCGGCTAGCTTCGCGCCGCCGCCGAGGCTCTTATCCGCTTGTTTGTCGGCTTCCCCGCCTTCCTCGCCGGAGCTTTCTCCGGTTGAGCCGCCCGACTCACCTGTTCCAGTGCCTGTGGTGGCTTCCGTGCCTGTGCTCTCGCCCGACTGGCTGGATGCACCCTGCGATCCTGCGCGGGAGGTGGACTTGAGCGAGCTGCGCCCTGTGGAGCTGACCTTGGCGTTGCGGGCGCGTACACTGCGCTGCAGCGCCGCCGTTGCGCTGTCGTTGAGAACCGAGATGGCAAACGAAGCGCCGATGCCGACCTTGCCGCCCGCAGCCGCGGCGTTCGCGCCGAGCTCACGCGTGCAGCTGTTCTTGGCGGTGATGGAAATATCTTCGCTGGCGGCGAGCAGCTGGGCCGAGGTACCGAGCGTCGCCTCCGAGCGCGCGCCGGAAATGAGCAGCGCTAGAACCGGCGTAATCGATACGCCGCCCTGCGAACCCGCCTCCGCTTTGAGGGTCTCTGTTGCGTTGTGATCCGCCGAAATCTCCGCGCCTTTGATCGCGCCGTTGCTGGCTGCGATGATGGAAGCGCCGTCCACCACCTTAGCGATCACGTCCGCGCCAAACACACCGACGGCGATGCCCGCGCCGACGCCGAGGCGGGAAGCGGTGCCACTGCTGGTTGCAACCGCGGTTGTG
>JBDKRF010000024.1:0-2478 GCA_039683525.1 Clostridiaceae bacterium | reverse complement strand
CACCGATAGTTTCGAAGTGCTTTTCGATTTCGTTCATTAACGCCCCGCGCTCGATGTACTCTTTCTTCTCGCTCACTTGGTCGCTCCTTCCGTGTACGGGCTGCTGAGGAACTGCTTTGTGCATTCTTCGCACCCCAAGTGTCTGTCACAGTAGGCGGTTCCGGTCAGCTTGTAGATGAAACAATCATCGTGCTGAAATAGTGTCGCCTTTTCCTCCACGGTCATCTGGTTGATGCGCTCGTTCCACGTGAGCGGCGTTGAGGTCGTCTCTGCGACCTCTATCGTAGCGTCACCATCGACGCGGCAGTAACCAGCCCCATGCTTTGTCTGCGCCTTGATCTGCGCGATTGCGGCGGAGATGTTCAGCGGTTCGGGGTCTGACCAGTGAACGCATATCTGTGAGTTAATTCCAAGCCCGATAATTTTTTTGCACTCTAACCCTCCAACCCATGTAGTCGTATGCTTAAACGGCTTTATGGTGTATGCGTAAACTTTTTCGTTCCAGTCTTTAGCAATCCACTTTTATCCACCAGCCGCAAGCCGTTCCAGCTCCGGCAGGTCGCTCTCCTTTAGGTCAAACATTCTGCGCTCCTTTCTTGATCGGCTCGTCTGCGAGGTAGTCAGGGCAGTTGTCTGTTTGGCATTTGTTTAGTGGACGCTCCATAAACAGACAACAATCTCCGTCTTTTTGACACGTATTGCACATGCAATCCGGACAAACCATTCTGCAGAATTCTTTATGCTTCCCGCGCTTCGGTTCGCTCATGGGTTCGCCTCCTTATAGCTATCATCACGTCTATATCATACCGCAATCATGTGCGTATGTCAATATGTTTTTGTAGTGAACGACCTCTTTTTTCAGTCTGCGCGCGAGTTCCAGTTCTTCTTTCGCCCCGTCCGATATTTTCCAGTCCGGCAACAGCACGATCACATCTGACGCGGAAACGAATATCCTGTCTATCTGCATGTGCTGACTGTAAGAAAGCAGAGCGGGTACGCATGTCGGATTGAGCACGTCGAACCCGCAGTTCATCAGCACCGTTTCCGCGTCCGCGAACTTGTCGGCATAGTTCGGGTCTGACGATATCGCGCCGGAGATGTAGGTGATTTTGCGCTTACTGGTCAAACGTCAAGCCCTCCTGTTTATAGATTTCCTGCGGCTCAAATAACGGAGACATTGCCTTTTCTTTTTCCAGTCGTTCGGACGCGGCGCGGAAGTAGTCAACATCAAGTTCGAATCCCCATGCTTCAAATCCCATCCTGTGACACGCTATGAGGCTTGATGCGCTACCAACGTGCGTATCGAGAATCTTGTCTCCGCGCTTGGCGTAGTTTTTCAGAATCCAAACGTACAGACTTATCGGCTTCTGCGTGGGATGAATCTTTCCTTCGCTCCCGTTGAATCCGCTATACGGTATGCGAGCTTCTTTCAGCGCACGATCAAACGAAGTCCATGCAAGCTCACCGTCTGAAAACGAAACTCCTTCGGGTACTGATTTATGCCAGTAAATCCACGCTTGAGATGTTGGAAGATTGAAGTAATTCCCCCCCCATATGATTTGATTTTCGGAAACGCGAAACAACTCCTTGAAATACTCATCGTTTGGAATTGAATTATCCCACGCCTTTTCATCGTGTTTTCTTGCTTCGCCTTTTCTGCGTCCCATGTTCATATTGATGTCGATTCCGTAAGGAGGATCAACCACCGAAAGCGAGAAGAATTTATCTGGAAACTCCCGCATCGCTTCGAGACAGTCCATATTGTAAAACCCCGCACTCAGCATTTTTTATCCTCCAAATATTCCTCAACGATATCAACCAGTTCGAACGCCAAGCATACCGCTTGCTGTCTGCTCAGAATCACGATACCTCGTTCGCCCGCAATCGCTACCCGCGTCGGATCGTCCTTGTGGATAAACGCGAACAGCCCTTTGCAGTTCAGCTCGATTCCGAGCGCGCCCGTTGTCTTTTCGATGTTGTCAACTGCTTCTGCTATCATACGATTTCCCCCAGCATGCCGAATTTCCCAGATTGTACGGAATGTCCGCAATCACCAACTGAGCGCGCGGAATGTCGTACCGCTTGAAGTTCTGAAAGTGATCTCGATACAGTTCCATTTTTATTTCACTCATTTTGCGCCTCCCAATATCTCCACGATCCGCGCCCCGCAGTCGGCTATTTCAATCTCGGTTCGCGGGTTCGCCTTGTCGTAATCCCCACGCAACCGCAGCTCGATACAATCAAAGCTATCATCCGCAATCACACCAGCCGCCGTCAATCCATCCATCGCGAATTTTGGCGCGTAGTTGTCTGGGTCATGCCGCGCTCTTGTCGGGAAAAAATACGTCACCGTGACGATTGCCTTTTTCAGTGTTTCGTATCGTTGCTGTTTGCATGTGTAGTAAACAAGCTCTTTCCACTCTCGCTTCACCGCCTGATATTCGCGGTCGTTCTTTCGTCCGGCAAATTTATTCAATG
>JBDKRF010000023.1:0-10554 GCA_039683525.1 Clostridiaceae bacterium | reverse complement strand
GGACTGCTAACAGTTTTTTCATGTAGATACCTCCTGCTATTTTTAATTCCGCATCACAAGTGCGGTTATGGAGCTCAATGTGATTGACTATACTGATTTGGGATACTGAGCATTGCCAATGCTTATGCTAGATGCATGTGTGGGTGATCGTGCCGTTCGTGTCGATCTCAATGCGGATGCACTCCTGCGTCGTAGCGGGAAAGCGCTCAAAGAGGCGGTTTTCCGTGCAGAGCACATGCGGCACCTGATCGAGCAGCATGGAGAGCACTTGCGGAGCGGGTCTTTCCTTCTTCGGGGACGCCGCGTTTTCGCAGGAGATGACCGCATATTCCGGTTGGAGACGGCTTAACAGCTTCTGCGTCATGGACTTATCGTCGCCATGATGCGGAACCTTGAGGATATCGCAAGGCTCCTCTGGATCATTCTCCCAATACGCAGCGTAGGAATCCCCTGTGAGAAGAATCCGCTTGTCCGCATACGTCAACCGCAGGCGAAGGCTTGAAATATTACGCTCTTTGGAGATGGCGTAGAGGACGTCCTCCGGCATAGCCTCACCGTGATACATCGCGTCAAAGTGTTGCTTCTGCCTTGCGAGCAGCGCATCGTCCGCCGGAACAGGCCGAATCGAGAGTTTGTCAGTCACGTGCTCCGTTTCGCGGGTTGCCCGCTCGCATTGGGTGCCGGATTTTCGCGCGGCGCAAATGATGTCCTGATAAAGGTTCAGCGCGTCGACCATCCCGATGATGGTTTTCTCCTCGCTGTTTGGCGCGAGAATCCAGCTTGCGTCCTCCGGCGGCAGATAGGCCGCCATCAGGCGCGTGACGGGAATATGCCTCAGCACGGAGAGCGCGCCGCCGATATGGTCGAAGTGCAGGTGCGTCAGCACCATCAGGTCGATCTGCTGTATCCCCATCTGCATCAGATGATTGATGCAAGCCCGCCGCTTGGAGCCTTTTGTAAACTCGATATGCGGGCGCCCGGTATCCACCAGAATGGTATAGTTGCGTTCACTTTCGCGTATGAGAATCGCATCGCCATCGCCAACGTTCAAAAAATCGAGTGTCAACACGCTGTTTCATCCTTCACTTTTTTGTTGTTGTAACGGCGAAACAAAAGCAGCGATGTGACCCCGCCACTGATCAGGCCGACGGGAACGAGCATGGCGAAAAAATATAAAAATATGGAGAACTCGTCCTTGGTGGTCAGAAACGCCATCGTAATCAGCGCGATGAGCGCGTAAACGGTCAACCAAATATACGCCACAGGCACAAGCCTGCGATCGGAGAAGACAAAGAACAGTGCGCAGCAGACGATGCTTGCGACGAGCCCCGGCAGCACGCTTTGCGCAATGTTTCTCACGAGCACACTCGCGCCGGGCATTGCCCGCTCGATCACGTCGATCAAAAATCCGTAACTGAGCGCATAGAAGGTGAAAAAGAGTAGGCTCAGGCAGAACGAATACAGAAACAATGCGCTCTTCGGACGACCATGCTCGTCCAGAAAGAGAACGCGCCAGAACTGATCCAGCTTTTGCCTGAATTTGGAGTTGGTGGTTGTCGCCATGGGTATCCTCCAAACGGCAGTCCCGGAGGAAAAATCCCCCGCGGGCTGCCGCAGATTGCAATTGATCAGGTGGTCGGAGAGAGTTCCCGCCAATAGATCCAATATGCCTTGACGTCCGGATAGAAGCTGTAGATATCCGCAAAGTCAGGGTTTTTCAGATTGACTTCTTCCGCGGAGTACGGGGTCTTGTCAAACACGAAATCGTCGCGGATCGACCACTTGCCAATCGAGTTGAACGCGGCATAGCATCCGCTCTGGCCGTCTTCGCCGCCAAGCATATAGAGAATGAACAAGCGCGCGCCGGCAGGGTTGTCACAGTCCTTGATCGGGTAGACATAATCGCAGGCTTTGAATGCGGTATAGGGCTGCAAGCCGGTCACCCAGTTAATCTGGGCGCCGTTGTTGACGTTGTCCAGCTTACTGCCGGAGCAGAGGCCGAGCGTCGGCCCGTTGAGGGATTCATCGACCGCCGCCACCACCTGATCTCCGTCGTCAAGCTCGGTGATCATCATCTGCGTAAAGCGCCAGAAGAGCTCCACGCCGCCGTTGTTCTCTGGAAACTCCATCATGCCAGCGTTGTTCTTGAGCGCCTTCATGTAGGTGAATTCCAAGGGCTTTCCGTACTGCGCTTCATATTGCGCGGTCATCGCGTCACCATCCACAATCAGCTGCGCCCAAAGAGCAGCATAGGATGCGCTGGTGATGTCCTTCGTGTAGATGGTCCAGAACTGGTTGTTCTTGCCGGAAGCATCCGTATAGGACAGAGTCGAGGGATCATACCCCTGCACGATATCCCACCAGCTCTTGAGCGGGCAACCGTCCGGATAATCTCTCGTGCTGTAGTACCACGGGCTGTAGGTCGCATAAATCGGCATGCCGTACGTCAGCAAATCGGGGTCGATATGCGCGCACACGCTTGCCGGATAATAGATATCAAGGTAGTCGTAATTCACGAGTTCATAGAAGATTTCACCGCTGTTGTCCTTGACCTGCAGCAAGTCCGCATTGATATTTCCCGTATCGCTCTCGGTTTCGATACGATCTGCAACCGTGTTGGTATCAGACTCAATGTACTCGATGCGGCCTTCAAACTCCGGATAGCTCTTGAGGAACTTTTTCACGGCAGTTTGCGCTGTCGTGGTGGTGGAGTAGATCGTGATCCCGCCCTCCTCCTGGATAGCGAGATCGTAGAGCTCTTTCATCGACATATTGTCGTAGTCAGGCGCGTTCGGATCCTCGGTCGCAACGTCTGTTGTGCCCGCCGATTCCGTTGTTGTGCCCGCGGGTGTTCCGCAGCCAAATCCGGCAGCAACAGAACACATGATCGCGAGCGAGAGAAGGAGTGATAAAATCCGTTTCGCTTTCATGATAGTGAATTCCTCCTTAAAAAAGATTGATTCGGTCGCGATTCATCGCACCGGGTGCGTGTTTCGCGGATCATGCTATTTGATTCGTTTCGAGCTGGCAAATTTGATCAATCTGCCCGTAGCTTTGTTGTAAACATTCATGCGGGACGGATGCAGCACCACATTCACCTTTTGATTGATATCATACTCGTTGAGTCCGATCTGGATGGCGAGGAACTCCGCTTTGCCAACGGTGAGCGTAATCAACGTCTCGCTACCGGCCGGTTGACTTGCATACACGCTTGCCGCAACCGAATGATCCCGGCCCGTGTTTTCCGTTTCGATTTCGACCATCTCGGGCCGGATGCCGAGCACACATGCAAACGATTCGTTGACGGGGATCTCCTCGTCGAGCTTCATCTTTTCCTTGACGTACTTATATTCGCCAAGCTCACTCGTGACAATCAGCTCACTGCCATTGAACACCGCCGTAGCGTCGATGAAGTTGATGCGCGGGTTTCCGATAAAGTCCGCAGCGGCGAGGTCGATCGGATTGGTATAGAGCTCCAGTGGGGAAGCAACCTGCGCAATTTCGCCTTCTTTAAAGAGGGCGATCTTCGTGGACATGGTCAGCGCCTCCACCTGATCGTGGGTGACGTAGATGATGGTAGTGCCGGTTTCACGATGCAGTCTCTTGAGCTCGGCCCGCATATCGATTCTCAGGCGCGCGTCAAGATTGCTCAGCGGTTCGTCGAGCAATAGCAGCTTCGGGCTGGTTGCAATTGCGCGCGCGATTGCGACGCGCTGCTGCTGTCCGCCGGAGAGCTCATTGGGATAGCGGCCGCGATACTCTTCGATGCGCATCTTGTGCAGTGCGCTCATGACGCGCTCTTCCACTTCGTGCTTGGAGAATCGCTTGATTTTGAGGCCGAAGGCAACATTTTCAAACGTCGTCATGTGCGGCCAAAGAGCGTAGCTTTGAAACACGAGGTTGAGGTTGCGCTTGCTCGGGGATTCAAAGAATGCTTCCTCTGCATTGATGATCGTCTTGCCATCCATGAGCATCACACCGTTTTGCGGTTTCTCAAGGCCGGAGATCACGCGAAGCGTCGTGGTCTTTCCGCAGCCGGAAGGCCCAAGCAGGGTCATGAAATCGCCGTCGTCAATCGTGAGATTAATATTTCGCAACACATGGTTGTCACCGTAAAACTTATCGATATTTTTCAGTTCAATCTTACTCATTGCAGATAACCCTTTCTCTTTCTCAGATGCGATACCGGCGGATCATTAACCCCAGCTCTTGCCGATGTCTGCGCCAAATATGTTTGCAACGCGATAGCAGATCAAAATGAACAGCAGGATCACAATCGCAATTGCATCCGCGCTTTGCGGCATCAAGCTCTTGGAGTATTCAAAAGCGAGGAACGACAACGTATAGTTCGACGGTGTCATTAAAATCGCAATCAAGTCCAGCTCTTTTGCAATGCTGATGAAGACCAGCATAAATCCGGAGATGAAACCGTTCTTTGCTAGCGGAATGACGATTTTCGTAATCCGCCGCCAGAAACTGGCGCCCGCAATATCTGCGGCCTCCTCCAGTTCGACGCTGATCTGCATCATATTCGCAGATCCGGAGCGACTGGCAAACGGGAAATGCTTGACCACGGATGTCAACAAGATCAACGCGAACGTTCCGTATAGCGAAGGGATAATGCCTCCCAATCGCGGCTGCGAGAACATGGCAAAGTAGATGGCGGAAAACGCTACACCGGGCATCAGATAAGGAATAAATACGAGCTGCTCCGTGAGTTTGCCGTACCATTTTCCGCGTCCGCGCGAGGAGATATAGCCGAAGAACTGCCCAAAGAACGCCGTGATGATCGAAGCGATCAATGATAGTTTTACGGTATTGATCAAAGCACGCGTAAACTCGCTGTTTCTGAATATGCCATTGAAGGCGTAGGATTCCAGCGGCGCATTTTCCAACGTTCCAATCCACGCATAGAGTGACAAGTTACTCAGCGCGTAACCGCCTCCGGTACGGATCTGGAAGCTTTCCATCACCAATACAAACGTCGGCATGACCATCGCGCCAAACAGGAACACCGAAATCAGCGACAGAAGTAGGTATTTCGCTTTTCCGATGTGCATCAGATTGCTGCGCGTACCCTTGCCGCCGATGGTAGCATAGGATTTCCGTACGCCAACAAGTCTTTGATTGGCGAATATTGTACCGCTGGCGAGCAGAATCATCAAAATGCTCATCGCGTAGCCAACGCCCTTGGGACTGTCGTTGATGAACTCCTTCATGCGCGTGGCAAGCACGTAATAGCTGATGCGGTTGCCAAGGTTCGCAGCAACACCGTAAGACCCGATCGATTTGGAGATGGTCATGATCGCCGCGGACAAAATGGAGGGCAGCACCAGCGGCAATGTTATGCTCTTGAGAATCTGAATCTTGTTAGCGCCTTGAATCTCACCCATTTCTTCCAGCTCTGAGTTGATGGAACGCAGCGAACCGGAGACCATGATGTAAGCAAACGCGTAGTAGTGCATCGTCATAACGCAAATAATTGCAAACGGGCCGTAAGCCAGCCAGTCCGGAATATTCACGCCGAGGCCTGTCAATAATCCAAGACTTCCCGATGTACTGTTACGAAAGACGGCTAACCAAGAGAGGGCTTTGCACCACGAGGGGATCATATAAGGGATGATGATCAGCATGCCAAGCAACTTTTTGCCGGGGATATCTGTGCGTACCATGAGCCAGGCGAGACCCGCGCCGAGAGGCACCGAGATCACCGTAACAAAAGCACCGATCACGAGAGAATGCAGTAGCGGTTCCCATAGAATCGCTTTTGTCAAAGGACTGACAAGCAGGTACTTCCAATAATACAGTGTGAACTGACCGATCTTTGCGCCTGGAATGTTCCGTAGTTCCGCCTTCGCGATGGAGAACGTCGTGCCGACCATGGTCAGCAGCGGAATGACGATCAAACTGAAGAGCATGATCAAGCTGAAGAGCACGATCACATTAAAAGGATTTCCGATCACGCTCATGCCTTGATTTTTCAAACGCGTCCAGGAGAACGCATATTTCTTTTTTTGAGGGGTTCCGTTTGGCATAGTTACACTCCAATCCAAGTTATCAGAGGCGAACCGGGTAAATGCAGTCTGCTTGCTTATAATAGGAACCTTAAACCGTGTGGGTTGAAATCTTCGTTCGGTGCGGTGGTTTGTTTGCTTTTCTGGATGGATGTATGTTGATCAGTTGATGATTCTGATTGCTCCGAATGTGTTATTCGGTGATTAGAATCATGAATTGAGCGGGTAAATCGAGGTTGCATGGTGATGTGCCGATCATAGGATTAACGTTGCAAATATCGGGCGTTTCGTGTTACGCAAATTTTCGCAAACGTTTACGGAAACAGTATAACAATTGGGATTTTCAGTGTCAAGTAAATCTTCCTTAACAAACAGTTCCACGAACGGTTGGTACTTGTCTCTCATGTTTTCTGAAAAATCCCGTTTTTCAGCCTTTTTCGCTGATTTTTTTCGTCCAAAACGACGATCTTTCCACCGGTCTGTGTGATTTTACTGTTGATGTTCGTCCTTGAGAATGCGGTAGACATCGTAGATGTCTGTCACTTCGTAATCCGGTGCAAAAGCGCCGTAATCGCCGCGATCCTTGAAGGGTGTGAGCATGGAGTTGATCTTGAACACCCGCGCATACCCCATCTTTCTGGGGCCAACGACGTCGCGCGAGAGAGTGTCTCCGACAAACGCGCACTCTTCCGGTTTCAGCCTTGCCTGACAGAGCGCCACCTGGAAGATGTAGGGATGCGGTTTGCGGTAGCCAACGATGCTGGAAAGCGTGATATCATCGAAGTACTGACGCACGCCATACTGCTCGAGCGTATCAAACACCTGAAACAAGCTCGCCGTGTTGCTCACAGCGCAAACGTATAAGCCGAGCTCTTTGAGTCCCGCGAGCATTTCCGCGACGTTTTTCCGCAAAGAGCGGTCAAAATAGGTCACTTCCCACATGTGCGCGATCTCTTCGCTCACCGCAATGAGCTTTTTACGATCCACGGGGACTTTGCAAAAGCCGTAGTCCACCCAAATCTGCTCCGGCTTGAGCTCCATCAGTGTGCCTTCCGCTTCTTCCTTATAGCGAAGAATCTCCGGGTACACATGCGCCCACAGCTCGGTTTCATCGTAGGGCACCTCTATGCCGTGCTTTTGCAAAATCGCATAGAGTGCGTGCGCCGTGCGTTTGATGTTGGACTCATCAAAATAGAGATCTTCCAGCGTACCTCCCATGTCAAACATGACACCTTTGATCATGGATTCACATCCCTTCATATGATATAGGAACTATCTGAGCCGGAATCCCGGCTTTAATTGCAAAAACAAGCGTTACAATACTCCGCAAACGTTTGCAAAAATGAGTTAAGAAACAGCCGCCAAACTTTGCGGCCTCTGTGAATGTTTTACCGTCTGTTCCCCATCGCACTCTTGCGAGGAGAGCTTCCGCCGTCTAGAGGCGATTGCTCAAACGCTGCGGCTTTGATCACGATCAGCAATCCTGAAAGAACTCCTTTTCGTAGGCAAGCATGTCCTCCCGTGTGCCCAGAAACGGGCCGGGTGTTTCCATTTTGAGGGAAACCAGAGCAGATGCGTGCAGCAAAGCTTCGGGAATGCCCCTGTGCAGTCGTTCACCAAGATAGCAGGCAAATGTGGTGTCTCCGCGTCCTGTGCGGCCGGAGAGATTTCGGGGTCTTAGCGGCGTCGTGTAGATTTTTTTACCATCGTAGACCAGCACCTCGCTGTTGTGCGTGATCATAATCTCTTTTGCGCCCCACGCAAAGAGCTGCTTTGCTGCCGCTTCGCGATCTGCCATGCCGGTCATTCGCTCCGCTTCTGCGGCATCGGTCTTCAGAAACGTTATGAGCGGTAGGAGTTCCCGCTTCTCTTCCCAGTCGAGCATGACCATGTGCTCATCCGGCTCTACTTTACGCAGCATGCACTGTACGTCCACCGCGAGCGCACCGATCTTTGCCGCGGACAAGACAACATCTGCACCGATATCGCCGCGCACAAGACCTGCGATATGGCAGATGGAGGCGTCAAGACCCGCGAGCTCTTCCGGGCGGTAAGCGTCAATGACTGACGTGCATCGGCAGTCGCGCCGTTCGCGATCGGCAGTAAAGTAGGTGTTCTCCATACGCGTACTCTCGCGCGAATCGAGCGGGAGAACCGTGATCGGTTTGCAGGCGCGGTACGCTTCAGCAAGATCGATGGAGTCCGAGTTGCGCTTTGCGAGCACCGCGCTGCGGTTGCCCATCGCGGCGGAAGCATAGCCGGAAAAGAGCGCGGCGCCGCCGAAGCTGCGCACAACAGTCAAGTCATAATCCGTGTTCTTATCCAAGCAGACCTGACCTATGATCAGCGTGTCGTAGCGCATGCAATTGCCTCGCTTTCCTGAATGAGGATCTCCTGATCGGGACACCAGAGGCGCATGCATCCGCTCATGATCCCGCGGCGCACATCAAACGAATCACGAATCTCGCCTTCAAGAAACACAGCCGCGCGTGCTTCGTCGCCGGGGCGGTGTGCATCGGATCCGCAGGTGCGGTAGAGATGCGGGTGCTCTCTCGCCAGTTTGAGCGCGAGTTCGTTGCGGTTCTTTTGCCTGGGGTTACAGTTGACTACCTCAAGCCCGTGCACACTGTCATAGTAGACCGTGTCGCAGTCGCGATAGGGATGCGCGTGCATGATCAAGACTTGATCGCCATATCGTTCGAAAAACGACTGATGATCCGTGCGAAAGAGATACGGATTCGCGCGTAAAAACGTCTCATCCACACCATACAGAAGATAATCGCTGTCGTTTTCGGGGAATCTTAGCTCTATGCCAAGCGCGACGGTGAGGCCGATTTCATCCCCGATCCGCTTGGTCTCCTGATAACCAAAGAGAAAGCGAGTTACGCATTCCTGCCAGTCGTCCCGGCAGTTTTGCAGGGAGATGTAGGTCTCGTGCAGGTGATCGGTCACCACGAAACCATCGTATCCCGCGTTTTTGTAGGAGCGCACAAGATCCGGCGCGCTGACAATTCCGCATTTGCTGGTTTCCGCCGTGTGGACATGCAGGTCAAACTTGGAGTATTGTTTTCCGTCTATTGTTGTCATGTATACGTTCTTCTCATTTCGAAGTGATGATTAAATGATAAAAAGCGGATTCCTTACTCCTGTACGCGGATATCGCGGCAGGAGGAGCGCACCACCAGCGTCGGCATCAGAATGCGATGCGAATAGCCGGAGGATTCGTCCGTCAACTTCTGCAGCAGGATATCGACCGCCGCCATTGCCATCGTCTTCTTCGGCTGCTCGATGGTGGTCAGGCGGATACGCGGCAGATCGGAATAGAGAATGTTATCAAATCCCATCAGCGAAACATCTTCGGGAATGCGGATTCCCGCCTCATCCGCCGCGGCGAATACACCGAGCGCGAGAGAGTCCGTTGCGGCAAAGATTGCCGTGTACGGGAATGGATGCTGCGCAAACACCTGCTTTGCCATCTGCGCACCTGCCTGTACGCTGCTGAGTGCATAGTTGCTGGCAAACACATTCGGTTCAATCCCGAGCTCCCGGCAGGCATCGATGTACCCTTCCGCGCGGAGCTGGTGCGTCACGCTTCCTTTGCGCTGACCGAAATAGAGGATGTCGCGATGTCCGATGGAGTAGAGATATTCGGTTCCGATGTGCGTGCCGCGATAGTTATCCACAGAGACATAGCTCTCCGGCAGATCACGCAGGTTCTCGGAAACGAAGATCGTCGGTACTCTTGAAATCAAGTGCTTGATGTTGTTGTAAGTCTCGGCGCTGGAGGGTACGATGATGATGCCGTCCACTTGCCGGCTGACGAGCAGCTCAAACACGTTTTTTTCCAGTTTCAGATCGTGCGAAGAATTGCAGAGCATGAGATTATAGCCTTGCTCACGCGCGCGCATCTCAATATGATACGCCATCTCGGACATGAACGGATTGTCGATGTTGGCGACGATGAGGCCAAGCAACTTTGTCTCCTTCATGACCATTGAACGGGCGACATAGTTGGCGGTATACCCCATCTCGTGGCAAATCTTGATCACGCGTTCGCGCGTTTCTTCGCCGATTTCGCTGCTGCCGGAAAGCGCGCGGGAAACGGTCGCGTACGAAACATTGGCGACTTTTGCGATATCTTTTATGGTGACGCTCTTCACACAAGGTTCCTCGCCTTCGCGCAAATTCGGATGTAAAATTACAGTGTAAACGTTTCCGTGTTATTGTGAGTTTACTATGCACATTATGATTTGTCAATGCGCATTCTTTTGCGCCACGGGCGGGAAAACTGTGCGCAAATCCTACTGCTGGCATGCTGAGAACACTTGTATTGACAAAAAAGATCGGATCGATTAGAATCAATCCGAAAGCATCGCGCAAACGTTTGCGATATTTGAGTCATGAAACGTGTTTTCGGGAAAGGTAGCCGGTCCATGATCGACGTGGTTCTCTTCGATATCGGCGGAACGCTGCATACGGTCACCAACAACGAGCAACTCCGCACGGCGTTCGCAAAACGCCTGCGTGAGCGGCTTGCCGA
>JBDKRF010000022.1:0-6478 GCA_039683525.1 Clostridiaceae bacterium | reverse complement strand
GATCCTCATTGAACTGATCCTCGTGATCCTGTTTCTTGCGATCTCGACCAGCGTGGTGATCCGCATGATTGCTGCTGCAAACACCACCGCGCAGCAGAGCGCTTATGAGTCCCGCGCGATCCTTGCCATGGAGAGTGTCGCAGAGCAGGTGAAGGCGGATCCCTTTGGAGATAATACCTGCAATGCCTGCGGGGCGCGCGTGTTCTCCGTCGAGATCGCGGATGATCTGACGGTGGATTGCGTGGTCACGAGCGACGATTCCCCGCTGCAAGGCACACTGTATGATATCGAGCTGACGGTGACGTCCCCGCAAGGCAAGGTGTTTGCACTCGACGCTGCGCGTTATGTGCAGGACGGGGAGGTGGAGCCATGAAGACGGATTCGTCCCGCATGGGCGTAGGCGCTTCCAGTATATTGTTGATCCTCGTGGTGGTAAGTTTAACGCTGTTTGCGTCGCTCGCGCTGATTCAGGCAAGATCCGACGCAGCGCTCACGAAAAAAACTGCCATCAGCACCGCGGCCTACTACGACACGGACGTTCGCGCGCAGACGATGCTGATTGCGCTGGATGACGCGCTGAAGCAGGGCAACACGCCGGACAGCGTGGAAGGCGTTACCAAACAGGCAGACGGAAGCTATGCGTTCTCGGTCGGTTCCAGCGATGGTCACGCGCTCAATGTCGTGGTCAGCGTTCTAAACGATCGGTGCGATATCCTCAGCTACCGCTATGAGAACGCGCAGGAATGGACAGGTCAAAACACGGGAACGCTCTGGCAGGGAGGTTGATGCAGATGGCGGAGATTCATGACATTTTGCAATCTGCCATCGAGCGCGGCGGATCGGATGTATTCATCGTTCCGGGCTCCTACGTGCGGCTCAAGGTCGCGGGTGAGGTGCAGCCGCTGCTCGACACGGTGCTCAAGCCGGACGACACCAAGCGACTGATCCGGCAGGTCTACGAGCTCGATCATCGGGATATGGAGCATCTGATTGAACAGGGAGACGACGATTTTTCGTTCTCCGTCAGCGGCGTCGGTAGATTTCGCTGCAACGCGTATCAGCAGCGCAACTCGCTCGCCATGGTGTTGCGCGTGGTGTCGCTGGTGTTGCCAAACCCGGTGAAGATGCACATTCCGGAGGCGATTCTTCGCCTGGCGGACGTGAAAAAAGGCCTCGTGCTGGTCACCGGCCCCGCGGCAAGCGGAAAATCGACCACGCTCGCGTGCCTCATTGACCGCATCAACACAAACCGGCGCGGGCACATCATCACTATTGAGGACCCGATCGAGTTCATCCACGCGCATAAGGCGAGCGTATTGAGCCAGCGCGAGGTAGAGCACGACACCAAGAGCTATCAAACCGCCCTGCGCGCGGCGCTCCGGCAGGCGCCGGATGTGATCCTGCTCGGGGAAATGCGCGATCTAGAAACGATTCAAACCGCGCTGACCGCGGCCGAAACGGGGCAGCTCGTGCTCAGCACGCTGCACACCATAGGAGCTGCGAAGACGATTGACCGCATCATCGACGTCTTTCCCGCAAACCAGCAGCAGCAGATTCGCGTGCAGCTTTCGATGGTGCTCCGCGCGGTGGTGAGCCAGCAGTTGCTGTCGACGGTGGACGGAGGGTTAGAACCTGCGTTTGAGATCATGCTGGTCAACAGCGCGATTCAGAACATGATCCGCGAAGGGAAAGCGCACCAGATGGACAACTTCATCTTCTCCGGTTACTCGGAAGGGATGCGAACCATGGACGGAGACATCTACCGGCTGTTTGAAGAGAAGCGCATCACAAAAGACACCGCGCTGCTGTTTGCGGCAAATCCGGAACAGCTCAGGAAGAAACTCGGAGAATAAGGTAATTGACGGCGTGCGACGCCGCAACAATACAGCAACACGACCGGCGGCGCACTCCAGCCCGCCCAACACGCCAGAACGCAGGGAGGAGACGGCATGCCTAACGCAAAGATTAAAATCAAGATGTTTGGCAACTTTGAAATCGTGGTCAACGGAAACGTTGCGCTCACGCAGCTTCGCCAGGCAAAAAAGACGAGTCAGTTTCTCGAGTATTTGATCTTGAAGAAAGATCGCGCGGTTCCGCACGAGGAACTGCTCGAGATGCTCTGGTCGGACAAGGAAAATCGAAATCCTGCGACGGCGCTTCGCACACTGCTGCACCGCTATCGCTCGCTTGTCGACCAAAGTGAGCTGCCGGAGCTTGCGGATTCGATTTTGACCGCGCGCGGGGCATATCAATGGAACCCGAATCTGGATTGCGAAATCGACGTGTTTGAGTTCGAGCGGCTTTGTCAGGAGGCGCGTACCCCCGGCATGAGCAACCGCGAGTGCATTGAGCGCTACCTCCAGATGCTCCAGATCTATACAGGCCCGCTGCTCACCAACTCCGCCGAGGAGATGTGGGTTGTGCCCAAGAGCGTGTATTACCACGATCTGTTTTTAGAGAGCGTCTTTACCCTGCTCGACCTGCTCAAGGTGGAAGAGGAGCATGACGTCATCGTGCAGGTTTGCCGCAAAGCGATGGACGTGGATATGTTTGACGAGCGCCTGCATCTGGAGTTGATGATGGCGCTGGTCAAGACGGGCAAGAAACGCGAAGCGCTCTCGCAGTATTATTTCGCGACCGACCTGCACTACAAGCAGCTCGGCATCCAGCCCTCCGGCGAGATCCGCGCGGTGTACAAGCTCATCGTACAAGCGGATCAGGAGATGGAAGCGGATATTGAGAAGGTGCAGAACATGCTCGAGGAGGATACCGACGGGCACGGCGCTTTCGTCTGCGAATACGAAATCTTCAAGGAGATCTACCAGTTGCAGCGCCGCATGCTGGAGCGCTACAACGGCACGATGTTTCTGGCGTTACTGACCATCAGCAACACCTACGAGCAGAGATTTGACAACCTAGTGCTGGACAACATCATGAAGCAGCTGCTGCACGTTTCTCAAACTAACCTGCGCCGCGGAGACACAATTTCGCGCTACAGCGTCATGCAATACGTCGTGCTGCTGCCATCGGTGACGTATGAGACGGGTAGGCTCGTTATGGATCGTATCAAGAAGGCGTTTTATAATGAATACGTCAAATCGAGCGTTGTGCTGACGTATAAGCTTCGCCCGCTGTGCATCAATAAATATGACGCGAATCTTCAAAAGAAGCCCGCAGAGTTCAAGGAAGAAGAATAAAGAAGAGCGGGGTTTTTTGAAAGCGGAGGATATGATTCCTCCGCTTTTTCTTTTTACACGGTCAATGAAAGCGTGAAAACGGGAGGGCAGTGGTGCCACGGCGCGTTTGATTGACACTGAGGCGCTTGCATGGTAAAATTTGCGCTATAAGTGGGGGTTTAGGCCTGTTTGTTCGGTGGTTGAACAAGACGAAAGTTTCGATTGATTTCCGACAGTAGGCATTTCGGATAGAGTTGGGCGAGAGGGGCGGCGAGGGATGGAAGAACAACTGCATATTGCGCTGATTTCGACGCATTTTGCGCCGGAAGTCACGCCGATCACCCATCTGTATGCCGACCTGGCGGAGGATTTTTCCCGCTTTGGCGCGCGCGTGAGCGTGGTCACCAAGCTGCCCGGACATGAACTCAGCGAAGAGGAACGGGCGGCTTTCTATCATCGCCGCGATGAGACCGCGCCGGAAGGATACCGCATCCAGCGAGTGGGTCAAAAAGCGCGGCGCGGCGCGAATATTTTTGAGCGCGCATTGCGCGTCTGCCAAAACACGATTGCAATCTATCGCGCGGCAAAGAAACTCAAGGCGGATGTCTACGTGCTTTGCAGCTTGCCCGCCTACCTTGGCTTGGTCGGCGCACGGCTCAACCGTCGAGCGCGGACGGTCTATATTTTGCAGGAGATCTTTCCGGACAATCTCGTTGCTGCGGGAAGGTATACCGAGTGGCACCCCTTCGTGCGGTTTTGCCGGAGGATGGAACAGTACATCTACCGCCACAACAGCGCGTTTATCACGCTTTCGGAGGAGATGAAGCGCACACTGATCGCGCGCGGCATCGAGCCGGAGAAGATTAGCGTGATTCCCAATTGGGCGGATACCGAGAGCATTCAGCCGATTTCTCGCGAGGACAATACGCTCTTTGACGAGCTGAATCTGCCGCGGGAAGGATTCTATGCCGTCTACGCGGGCACGCTTGGATTTTTACAGGAGCCGGATGTCATTCTGGATGCCGCAAAGCTTTTGAAGAACGAGACGGATATTCGCATCCTGGTCTTTGGAGACGGCGCGCTCAGAGAACACGTGGAGAACCGCATTGAGCGGGAACAGATCGATAACGTGCTGCTCTTCCCGCTGCTCTCCGCAGACCGAACCGCACAGGTATATTCCATTGCGGATGTCGCGCTGGTTCCGCTGAAGAAGGGCATGACGCGCATCGCGGTGCCGAGCGAGACTTGGCTCGCGCTTGCCGCGGGCAGGCCGGTCATCGTCTGCGCGGAGGCGGGCAGCGAGTGGGCGCGCTCGATTGAGCACGAGAGCTACGGCGTGTGCATTACACCAGGTGAGCCGCAAGAGATGGCGGACGCGATCTACCGGCTGCACGCAAGCACGGTTCCGTTGAGCGAGCTCGGTGCGCGCGCGCGCAACTATGTTTGCGAGCATGCCTCCCGTGAGCAGGCAACCCGCGCATACTATGAATGGATAAAATAGAAATAAAAAATTAAAAACACCTTCGGTGTAAAAAACAAAAAGGGAAGAACATACTTTAGATAAGAATTGTTTGGCACGAACGGATAAAGACGGACACGGGAGACTGGCGGGCGATCATAGGGTTCCCCGCGCTCAGCGCGGAGGAAACCCATAACCGATAGAATTGTTGGGCACGAACGGACTGGATGGGGACACGGGAGACTGTCGCTTATGAAAATCCTGATCACGGCGGCCGATGGGTTCATTGGGAAAAACCTAATCATCGCGCTACGCGCGCGCGGGTACCACGACTTGCTGACGTTTGATGCGGACGCACCCGTCGATCAGCTTGAGCGGTACTGCGCCGATTGCGGATTTGTCTACCACCTTGCCGCCGCGAACCGACCCAAACAGCAGGACGAGTATCTACATCGCGACTTTGGCTTGACAGACACCCTGCTTCGCCTGCTCAACAAGCACAAGAATCGCTGCCCCGTGATGTTCGCGAGTTCCACACAGGCCGCGCTGCCAAACCTTTACGGGCGCAGCAAAAAAGCCGGAGAAGAGCTAATGGACCTCTATGCGCACGAGACCGGCGCAAAGGTGTATATCTATCGCCTGTCGCATGTGTTCGGCAAGTGGTCCAAACCAAGTCAAAACGGTATGGTCGCAACGTTTTGCTATAATATTTCGCACAATCTTCCCGTCATGATCGGTGACGAATCGACGCTGGTCAATCTGGCATATATCGACGACGTTGCGGAGTCGCTTTGCGATCTGCTCGACGATGTCACAACACGGGAAGGCCCGTATTGTGTGTCTCCGGTGCAATACAGCGCGACGCTCGGTGAGATCGCGTCCCGCATTCGCTCGTTTCGCAGCATGCGCGAGACCAATACGCTCCCGAATATGAGCGAACCGCTGACACGAAAGCTTTACGCAACGTACCTGAGCTTTCTGCCGGTGATGGAGTTTGCCTACCCGCTGGAGATGCGCGAAGATGTGAGCGGCAGTACGACGGAGTTCTTGCGCCTGAGCACCGGCGGCGAGATTCTGGTTCACGTCTGCAAACCCGGCGCGGTGCGCGGGGAACACTGGCATCACACCCGCGCGGAGAAGTTCCTTGTCGTTGCCGGCACGGGCGTGATCAAGTTCCGAAGGGCGGACTCGGAGGATGTGATGGAGTATCCCGTCAGCGGAAAGAAGCATGTGGTCGTCGATATCCCGGTTGGTTATGTGCACAGCATAGAGAATACCGGCAAGACGGACTTAGTGACGCTGATGTGGGCGAGCGAAGGCAGCGACGCTTCCGCGGGCGAAAAGGGATACGCTGAGGAAGCGCAACCCTAACGGCAACACGAATTGACTGAAAACGCAAGCAACAAGCGCGGAGGTGAACTCCGCGCTGTTTTCACGAAACAGGCGGGCAGCGCTTTGCTCCGCGGGTAGCATAAGCCCGACGCATTGCGCGAATTTTGGAGGAATGGTTATGGCAACAGAACTGACAAGAACGGGGACGGCGACGCTGGAGCCGATCCTGCCGATGGGGCAGGACGACGCGGCGCACGTTTTAATTTTCGGCGGCATCGAGGAGTCGAATGCTGCATTTTCCGCGAGCGAATCGTTTACTGCTTGGAAGCGCGATCAGAATCTGCTCGTTGGCGCGCTGCACAAAAACGCAGCGTCCGGCGCGCAGTGGCTTTCGCAAGCGGGCGTATCGCTTGTTGCGCTCGCGGGGATGCGCGGCGGCGCGGCTGAAGCTATGCCTACCATAGCGGGTGCGCAGCTGATAGGCGCTGGCGAGACGGAATCTGTGGCAAAT
>JBDKRF010000021.1:0-9344 GCA_039683525.1 Clostridiaceae bacterium | reverse complement strand
GTCGAAGGTATCGTCCGCAAACGAGAACGCCATGTTCTCCTGATCGATTCTGCTGCGGATATAAGGATGCCAGCGCGTCAGCTCCATCTCGGGATATTTCTTAGCGAAATGGGAGAAATAGGAACCCGCGATGACAACGTGCTTAACGCCGCTCTCTTTTGCAAGGCGGAGCATGCGCTCGAGTGGCGTAATGTTGTATTTTTTAAAGAAATCGTAGATGGGAGACGGGCCTTCAATTCGCTCGTCCACACCTGCGGCAAAGATAAACCCGTCCATGCCGGCAAAAGCCGAGCGGAGTTCATCGTCTGTCATATCATTGCTGTTTGTCAGCGTCAGCGTCATTTCCGGCGGCAAGAGCGCGCCATCTGGCAGCGGCGGTAACGCGATAGAGTGTACGCTATGCCCGCGGGAGATGAGCTCTCGCGCGGCCTGGCTGCCGAGCAGTCCCGTTCCGCCGATCATGAGTATTTTCATTTTACACACCTCCAATGATTTCATGCATCTATTATATCAAACAACATAAAGTTTTCCGCAACGTTATCACATATCCGGGTTGTTCTGCGGCTTTCGGTGTGATAGTATGCATTCGCGGCCTGAGAAGGAAAAACACGGCGCGGTTGGTAGTCCGCGCGCGGTTCGTATTCCGTCAGTAACCTGCCCTCCTGGGTTGTCCGCCTTCTCGAAAAAGCGGGCCGCAAAAGGAGGATGCGGCATGCACCGCATAACGTGCACGGTTTTCTTTGAGGACCCATTTTGGGTCGGCGTTCTGGAGCGGGGTGGCGATGGCTTGTATTCCGCCGCGAAAACAACCTTTGGCGCGGAGCCAAGCGATGGCGAGGTACTTGCGTTTCTGCTCACCTCATACAAGGAGCTTGTGTTCTCCAAGCCCCGCGCAGGAGGGGAGCGAGAGGCTTCGATTCCGAATCCGAAGCGCGCGCAGCGCCTGGCGTCCCGCGCGGTGCTTGCTCTCGGCGTCGGCACAAAAGCGCAACAGGCGCTCAAAAGCCAGTATGAGGCGAACAAAGAGGAGCACAAAGAGCTCTCGCGGGAGCAGCGGCTGGCGGAGGAGGAACGAAAGTTTCAACTGCGGCAGGAAAAAAGGAAAGCCAAGCACAGGGGACACTGATCCCCGAAGGGCTGTTTGAGCAGGCGCTCGGTAGCCCATTTTGTTTTGCCATTTTCTGGCAGAACGACGCATAGGCATGCTACAATACGGGTAAGCGAAAATCGGGAAAGCGAGGTGGCACGGCGTGAAGAAAAAGGACATTCTGCTGATTTGCGGCGTGCTGCTGCTGGCGCTCTTTGCGTTTCTTGCCTCCCGCTTTTTTGTGCAAAAATCCGATGCAGCACAAGTTACGGTCTACGTCGGCGGCGCGGTCTATGCGCAGGTTTCCGCAACGGACTACCAGACCATCACGGTGGATCAAGGCGACGGCAAGGTCAACGTGATCGTAATCGATAAAATCGGCGTGCGGATGGAATCCTCCACTTGCAAGAATCAGATCTGTGTGCATCACGGCGCGATTGATCCCGCGAATCTGGACGAACTCCTGCTGGATCACTGGATCGTCTGCCTGCCAAACGGCGTCTCCGTCGAGGTGACGAGCGCGGAGGACGGGCAATGAACCGCCGCTGGAATGCCTCCGCTATCGCAAAACTCGGGCTCCTGACCGCAGTCGCGATCGTGCTGGGTTATTTTGAGTATCTGCTGCCGGTGACGGGGATTCCGGGCATCAAGCTCGGCCTTGCCAACACGGTGCTGCTCTATTCGCTGTATCTTATCGATGTGCCGAGCGCAATCCTTTTGATGTTCCTCAAGGTTGGCATCAGCGGGCTGCTGTTCGGAGGTCCATCCGCGATGCTGTACAGCCTTGCAGGCGGCGTATTAAGTCTTCTTGTGATGATCCTTGCGCGAAAGAGTAAAGGACTGAGCATCGTCGGCGTCAGCGTGCTCGGCGCGGTGAGCCACAACGTGGCGCAGATGATCGTTGCCTGCTTTGTGGTACAGACGCGCGCGATCTTGGCGTACCTGCCGATTCTCCTGGTTGCCGCCGCCGTGACAGGCACTCTGACGGGCTTGATCGCGCGGTATACCTTCCACGGGTTACGCGCAAGCAATGCGAACGAGAATAAGCGCGAGAAAATCGACGGACAAACCAGGCGCAAGTCTTGATTAAACGATCAAAACATGGAATAATGCTGACAGGCACAATCGATATTGCGCGCGCGGAAGCATGAGCAAACAGAACAGGAGAATCACACGAGAACACACTTATTCAAACGCAGACTGCTCCGGCTATGCGCGTTTCTCTTCGCGGGGGCTCTGCTTGGCGGCTGCGCGAAGGAGCCTGTGCCGGTTCGATATAGCCAGGTCTACCTGAATGCGTTCGATACCGTTACCACCGCCATCCTGTTTGACACGGATGAAGGCAGGGCGAAAGGGACGCTCAAGCGGATCGATGCGCTGCTGACGGAATATCACCAGCTGTACGACGTCTACCACACCTACGACGGCATGAACAATCTCTGCACGGTAAACCAGAACGCTGGGATTGCGCCGGTCAAGGTGGATGATAAAATTCTTGATGTGATCGAATACGCCATCTCGATGGACAAGCTGACCAATGGCAGAATGAACATCGCCATGGGAAACGTGCTGAAGGTTTGGCAGAAGTATCGCGACGCGGGACTGGAAAACCCCGATCAGGCGACGCTCCCGACGATGGGCGAGCTCAAGCAGGCAAACGCGCACACGTCCATCGACGACATCGTGATCAACCGCGAGGCGAGTACGCTCTACATCCGGGACGCAAACACACAGCTGGATGTCGGGGCCATCGGTAAAGGATATGCGGGTCAGCAGATCGTGGAACAGCTGCGCGCGGAGGGCGTGACCAACCTGCTCTTGAGCATCGGTGGAAACGTCTGCTCGATCGGAACCCGTTCGGATGGAACGGGCTGGAGGGTTGGGATTCAGAATCCATACGGGGACGGCAACCTCTGCGCGGTTGTAGTCAGCGGAGAGAACGTGGTGACCAGCGGTACCTATGAGCGGTATTATACCGTGGACGGCAAGCGATATCACCACATCATCGATCCCGATACGCTGATGCCTTCCACCTATTATGATTCCGTCACGGTGATTTCGAGCGATTCCGCACTGGCGGATGCGTTGACGACGGGGCTCTTCTGTATGCCGATCGACGAAGGCATGGCCTTGATCGAGCGCCTGCCGGATACCGAGGCGCTCTGGGTGCTTGACGACGGATCACAGCGTCAGAGCAGCGGATTTTCCGCATATATACTTTCAGAATAAATGAAGTTACGATAGACAGGTACACGAAAGGGGCACACGAGCATGTACTGCACGCGAAAAGTAAACGAAGATATCACCTGGGTTGGCGGAAACGACCGCAGACTCGCGATGTTTGAGGGCGTCTATACCATTCCGGACGGCGTTTCCTACAATTCCTATCTCATTCTGGATGAGAAAACGATCCTGTTTGACACGGTGGATAAGGCTGTCGGCAAGGTGTTTTTTGAAAACGTAGCACACACGCTGAACGGGCGCAAGCTCGACTACGTCGTCGTACAGCACATGGAGCCGGATCACTCGGCAACGCTGATGGATCTGCTGTGCCGCTATACCGATACCAAGATCGTCTGCACCAAGAAGACCAGCGAGATGATCTGCCAGTTCTTCGATGAGGACGTGCTGGATCGCGCGATCATCGTGAAGGAAAACGATACGCTCTCCACCGGCAAGCATGAGTTTCAGTTCATCATGGCGCCGATGGTTCACTGGCCGGAGGTCATGTTCACCTACGACAAAACCGACAAAGTTCTGTTCTCCGCGGATGCGTTCGGCACCTTCAACGCGCTCAACGGTGCACTGTTTGCCGACGAGCTGGACTTTTACAACACCCTAATCGGGGAAGCGCGCCGGTATTACGCCAACATCATCGGCAAATACGGCCCGCAGGTGCAGGCCGCGCTGAAAAAAGTCGCGAACTTCGATGTACGGACGATCTGCCCGCTGCATGGTCCCGTGCACCGCAAGGATTTCTCCGTTTATTTGGAAAAGTACCTGCGCTGGAGCTCCTACGAACCCGAAGAGACGGGCGTGATGCTGGCCTATGCCTCCATCTACGGCAACACGGAGAACGCGGCGGAGATCCTCGCGAGCCGTTTGCGCGACATGGGCATTCAGGTCGAGGTGTTTGATGTTTCGGTGGTGCCGATGTCGGAGATCGTCGCGGCCTGCTTCCGTTACAGCCATCTTGTCTTTGCCGCAACCACCTATAACGCGGGTGTCTTCATCACGATGGAGGAACTCATACACGATCTCGTGCTGCACAACATCCAAAACCGTACGCTTGCGTTCATTGAAAACGGTTCCTGGGCGCCGGTCAGCGGAAAGCTCATGCGCGAGACGCTCGCGCCGCTCAAGGATATGGTCGTGCTAGAGGAGACCGTGAGCCTCCGCTCTTCGCTCAAAGAAGACCAGTTGGTGGAAATCGATGCCATGGCAAGGGCGATTGCGAACACCATGGTGCTGCCCAAGAATGAGGACGTTCCCACGGGCGAGTTGGATAAGACCTCACTGTTTGCCATCAGCTACGGCCTGTTTGTGCTCACCGCCAAGGATGGCGTGCGCGACAACGGCTGCATCATCAACACGGTGATTCAAGCCACCAGCACGCCGCTTCGCGTGACGTTTACGGTCAACAAATCCAACATGACGCATGATATGGTGCTCAAGACGGGGCTCTTCAACCTCTCGATTCTCACCGAGGAGTCGAAGTTTGACGTCTATCAACGCTTCGGCCTTAAGAGCGGGAAAGACGGCGACAAGTTTGCGGACTATACCGCCTTTGCGCGCAGTATAAACGGGTTGACCTACGTCACGGAAGGCACCAATGCGCTGCTTAGTGGCAAGGTGATCAGCACGCTGGATTGCGGAACGCATACGCTCTTCCTCGCGGACCTCACCGAGGCAAGAAAGCTCTCCGGCGAGGCCTCCGTCACCTACGATTTCTATCACAAAAATATCAAGCCGAAACCCAGCGCGGAAGCGCAGCGGAAGAAGGGCTGGCTCTGCACGGTCTGCGGCTATATCTATGAGGGCGAAGTGCTTCCGCCGGACTACATCTGCCCCGTTTGCAAGCATGGCGCGGAGGTGTTCGTTCCGCTGAATGCCGCCACGGAGGAGAAGAAGCCCGCGGCGGAGAAACCCGCTGAGCCTGCGAAGCCTGCCGAGCCTGCAAAAGCCGCAGAACCCGAAAAAAAGAAAGGCTTTGTCTGCGGCGTATGTGGATATGTGCTGGAGAGCGATATGCTACCGCCTGACTTCGTCTGCCCGGTCTGCAAGCACACGGCAGAGGTCTTTACGCCGATCGAGTAACGCTGGCGGTCTCTGCCGACGGGGTTCATTATTGAAACATAAACAAAAAGAGAGGCTATCCTGTTCGGGATAGCCTCGCTTTGTTACTTGTGTTATGCCGACTGCTTTGGCTTCTTCGCGGCCTTTTTCTCGCCGGTGCTCTCTACGAGCAGCGGGGGACAGACCTTTTCGATGACGTCCTTGGTGATACGGCAGTAGCCGATATCATCCCGCGAGGGGATATCGTACATGATGTCGAGCATCACGTCTTCGAGGATGGCACGAAGTCCACGCGCGCCGGTTTTGCGCTCGATGGCTTTCTTCGCCACGGCCTTGAGGGCCTCCTCGTCAAAGCTCAGCTCCACGCCGTCCATCTCAAAGAGTCGCTGATACTGCTTCGTCAGCGCGTTCTTCGGCTCGGTGAGGATGCGCATGAGCGCGTTCTCGTCGAGGTTGTCGAGCGTGACGATGATCGGCATACGACCCACGAACTCCGGAATGAGACCGAACTTGAGGAGGTCTTCCGGCAGGATGCTCTTGAGCGTCACGCCGATATCCTTTTGCACATTGCTGGTCACTTCCGCACCGAAGCCCAGAATCTTGTGGCCGATGCGCTTTTCGATGATCTTGTCGATGCCGGAGAACGCGCCGCCGCAGACAAACAGGATGTTTGTCGTGTCGATCTGGATGAACTCCTGATGCGGGTGCTTGCGTCCACCCTGCGGCGGAACGGAGGCGACCGTGCCTTCGAGGATTTTTAAGAGTGCCTGCTGCACGCCTTCGCCGGAGACGTCGCGCGTGATGGAGACGTTTTCGCCCTTACGCGCGATCTTGTCGATTTCATCGATGTAGATGATGCCTTTGCTGGCCTTCTCCACGTCGTAATCCGCGGCCTGAATGAGCTTGAGCAGGATGTTTTCCACATCCTCGCCGACGTAGCCCGCCTCGGTGAGGCTGGTTGCATCCGCAACGGCAAACGGTACATTGAGAACGCGCGCAAGCGTCTGCGCGAGCATCGTCTTGCCGCTGCCCGTTGGCCCCAGCATGATGATGTTGCTCTTCTGCAGCTCGATCTCGTCGTCCTTCTTCGCGGGCGTGTGGATGCGCTTGTAGTGGTTATACACGGCGACCGCCAGCGCGCGCTTTGCCATATCCTGACCGATGACGTACTGATTGAGCTGATTGACGATCTCCTGCGGTTTGGGAATGTTCGTCAGGTCGATGGGTTCGGCCTCGACATCCTCCTCGATGATTTCGCGGCAAAGCTCGACGCACTCGTTGCAGATGTTCACGCCGGGACCCGCGATGATGCGGTGAACGTCCTCCTGCGCCTTGCCGCAAAACGAACAGCGCACGGTAGACGAATCTTCAACTTTTGTCATAAACTACCCCTTTCCGGGTTATCTGCGCGGGGGAAAGACCTCGTCGATCAATCCGTACGCGCGCGCCTCCTCGGCGCTCATGTAATTGTCCCGCTCGGTGTCCCGCGTGACGCGCTCGACGCTCTGGCCGGTGCGCGCCGCGAGGATTTCGTTGAGGCGCTTCTTGAGCTTTAGGATCTGCTCGGCCTGGATGTTGATGTCCGTCGCCTGTCCATGTGCGCCGCCGCTGACCTGATGGATCATGATCTCGGCGTTGGGCAGCGCTTTGCGCTTGCCCGGGGCACCCGCTGCAAGCAGGAACGCGCCCATCGAGGCGGCAAGTCCGATGCAGATCGTGGATACTTCGCACTTGATGTACTGCATCGTATCGTAGATGGCAAGCCCCGCGCTGACGGAGCCGCCGGGGGAATTGATGTAGAGGTTGATGTCTTTATCGGGGTCGTCGCCCTCTAAAAAGAGCAACTGCGCGACAACGCTGTTTGCAGTATCGTCGTCAATCGGGCCTCCGATGAAGATGATGCGGTCTTTGAGCAGGCGGCTGTAGATGTCATAGCTGCGTTCGCCGTGGCTGGTCTGCTCGATGACCATTGGGATGAGATTCATACGGTTCCCTCCTTCAGTGGGGAAATGGGGATGGTTCCGGCTGAGGGAAAGGAGGGTTACTCCTTCGGCTTCGCCTTTTTCGTTGTCTTTCACAACTGGAAAGATTTACTCTTTCGGTTCTGCTTTCTTCGTTGCTTTTTTCGCGGGTTTCTCAGCTTTCTTCTCGGCATCGCCCTTGACGAGCACGACACTGTCGGTGACGACCTTCACAGCTTTGCGCGCGATCACGTTGTCGGTGAGATACTCGCGGTCGTCCTCGGAGAGAGACTTTTCAAACTCTTCCTTGGTCTTGCCGCTGCCGTCGGCATACTCGGCGATAATGGCTTTGACGTCGTCATCGGTGCAGGCGACGCCTTCTTTTTCACCGATGGCTTCGATGACGAGCTGCATCTTCACGCGCGCTGCGGCTTCGGTGCGATAGCTCTCCTTGAGTCCGTTCATGTCGGTGCCGGTGTACTTCACGTAATCTTCCAGCGACAACCCGCTCATGCTCAGCTGATAGCTGATATCGCGCAGCATATAGTTGATCTGACGATCGACCATCACGGCGGGGATATCGACGATGGCGTTGTCCGCGGCCTTCTGCAGGGCGATGTTTTCAATCGCATTCTGGCGGTTCTTCGCGGCCTTCTCTTCCATCTTGGCTTTCTTGTCAGCCTTAAGCGCGTCGAGGGTGTCAAAGTCCGAAATGTCCTTTGCAAACTCGTCGTCCAGCGCGGGCAGCTCTTTGACCTGCACGGCCTTGATCTTGACGGCAAACACGGCGTCTTTTCCGGCGAGAGGAGCGGAATACTCCTCCGGGAACTTGACGTTGATGTCTTTTTCGTCGCCTACCTTGAGGCCGACGAGCTGCTCTTCAAAACCGGGGATAAACGTGCCGGAGCCGATGACGAGCAGCTGGTCTTCCGCCGTGCCGCCCTCAAACTTCTCGCCGTCCACGCTGCCGGAATAGTCCAAAATCACGCGATCGCCTGTTTCCACGGGACGTTCGACCTCGATGAAGCGCGCGTTCTTTTCGCGCTCTTTGTCGATCTCAGAAAGCACTTCCTCGTCTTTGACGACGAAGTCGGGTTCCGGTACTTCAAGCTTTGTATAGGCGCCGAGGGTGACCTCGGGTTTCAGCTGCACTTCTGCGGTGAACTCTACGCCGTCCGCACCGATCGTGTTGATATCCAGCGAGGGCTTATCCACGGCGGTGAGGTTGTGCTCCGTCAGCGCTGCGTCATACGCATCGCCCCAAACGAGGTCAAAGGCCTCTTCGTAAAAAGCGCTGTCGCCATACATGCTCTCAATGACTTTGCGCGGGGCCTTACCCTTGCGGAAGCCGGGTACGTTAAAGCGGTTTGCGGTCTTCTGGTATGCTTTCTGTACGGCTATGCCGAACGCCTCAGGCGAAACGGAAATCGTCAGTTTTGCGCGGTTGTTCTCGAGTTTTTCAAAGGTTGCCATGTGCTCCTCCAACTGTATATCGATTGATTCTTGTATCGAAATTGGCATAAAACGCCAGTATCACACAATATTAACATAGGAAATCTCGCATTGCAACCCGAAATCAGGCCTGCTTTGTGTGACTTTAGCACTCTTGTCGCCACTGTGACAAACGCAATTTCGCAGATGTTGGGCTAGCGCGGATTTTTATGAAACGAACTGCATAAAAGCTGGCAAAAAAGGCACGATTGCGCTATATTGGTATGGAACATTATGCAATCTCATCAATGCAGGGAGGAAACGACGCTGTGATCGACGAAAAACGCATGGTCCTGCTCAATGGCTTGCCGCAAAAAATTCACATCAAGGGTGTGGATGAGAAGAACCCCGTGCTGCTGTTTCTACATGGAGGGCCGGGTGTGTGCAACCGCCACACGATCATGACCGATCATGCGGATCTCGCGAAGATGTTTACCATCGTCGCCTGGGATCAGCGCGGCAGCGGCGGCTCCTACTACGGCGCGAAGAAGGAAACGCTCACCGTCGAT
>JBDKRF010000020.1:0-4950 GCA_039683525.1 Clostridiaceae bacterium | reverse complement strand
ATCGTCTCCGAAGAGACGGGTGCGATCTCGATTGCGCGGGACGGGAAACTCGTTCGGTATATCGACGCTAAGGCGCTCTCCAACGTGCTGGAAAGCCTGTTTCTGCAAGCGGGCAATTCTTCCGCTTTCAGCTGGATCAAGCGCAAGCCAACGGAGGGGTCTCATGAACATTCCTAAAATCGACAAAGCGAGACTGCTGGCGGGGCTGAAGGGCTTCTTTACAAAAAATCTTGCGCTCAAAATCATCGCGTTTGTGTTTGCCATGCTGCTATGGGGCTATGTACTCACCGATCAGAAGCCGATGCGCGAAAAAGAAATTACCAATGTCGCGACGAGTTTTGACGGCGAGGCGGAGCTGATTGCGCAGGGCTATTGCGTGCGCGGCAACCGCTCGGAGATTTTGCAGGATGTTACGGTAAAGGTACGCACGCAGATCACCAACTATGCTTACGTAAATGCGGGCTCCATCATCGCCTCCATCAGCCTTCGCAACATCAGTGAGGCGAGGGAATACGATCTGCCGATACAGGCCACGGTGACGTCGTCGCTAGGATTGGTGCAGACGATTACCCCGGCAACGGTGCGTGTTGAGATCGATAAACTGGTGACCAAGACCGTACCGATCACCACGACGTTTACGGGAGCGTTACCCGAGGGGTACTGGGCGGATATGGACGCGCTCTCTACGACCACAAGGCTCGATATCACCGGTCCCAAGACGGATATTTCTACCATCACGCACGGCGAATGCGCGGTGGATCTGGCGGATCGCACCAGCACGATCTACAGCACATATGACGTAACCTTTTTCGACAAAAACAACAACATCGTCTCCTCAGACATCATCATCGGCACACTGCCGACCTCGACGGTGCGACTACCTGTCTATCCGATGAAGAACGTTCCGGTCGATGTCGATAGCTCTCTGGTTGGTGCGGATAACCTCGCGGCAAACCATGAGATCATCAAGGCGGTATCAACCCCGGCTACTGTGCGCCTCGTCGGCGATCAATCAGTGCTGGATCAGATCGATAAGATCACGATGGAGCCCATTCCGGTGAATGGACTTGACAGCACCATGACGGTGAGCGGAACCTTGATCGTGCCGGACGGCGTGCGCTTAATCGACAACACGACGGTGTCCATCCTGCTGGAAGTGCGCGAGATGGTGATCAAGCAGACGTTTGAGCAGCTGGAGATTCAGGTGCATGGAAACACGAGCCGCGCAAAGGTTTCACTCGGCATTCCCGCGGCGGACCTGACCGTCGAAGGCCGTTATAGCCTGGTCAGTATGCTTTCCCGCAGCGATGTGCAGCTGTTTGTGGATGTCACAGGACTCACGCCCGGCGTCTATAAGTTGCCGATATCGATCCTCGTGCGCGACCCGAATGCGACGATAGAGCTCACGACCACGCTCTCCATCGCCGAGGTGACGGTCACGATCGATCAGCCGAAATAAACGATTTTACAAGAGCTTCAGCGGCGGGGCATCTGCTCCGCCGTTGTGATTTTAATTGGGAGAAAAATGCATGAAACTGCGCATCAACAACATCAAACAACCGATCTCAGAAGGGGATGAGCTGCTCACGCTGCGTATTGCGAATCTGCTTGGGCTGGATTCCCGGCAGGTATCGAGTGCGCGCGTGTCGCGCCGTGCGCTGGATGCGCGAAAGAAACAGGACGTGCACTTCCTGCTCTCTGCTGTAGCGGAGGTAGAGGAGGCAGCGGCGCAGCGGCTGCTCGTGCGCGCTAATCCGCACATTGAGGCGTATGAAGCACCGCGTGAGATCGAAGTCTCGGAGGGGACACAACCCCTTCGCGGGCGGATCGTCGTCGTAGGTCTAGGCCCTGCGGGGCTGTTTGCCGCGCTGGAACTTGCCAAGCGCGGGTACGCACCGCTTGTCTTGGAGCGTGGAGACGCGATCAAGCAGCGTGCGGAGCGCGTGGAGCACTACTGGTCAACGGGAACGCTGGACGAAAACTCCAACGTGATGTTCGGCGAGGGCGGCGCGGGAACGTTTTCCGATGGGAAACTCACCTCGCGCAGCAAGGATGCGCGGGGAGATTTGGTGCTGCGTACCTTCGTGCGCTTCGGCGCGCCGGAGGAGATTACGGCCGTATCCAAGCCGCACATCGGTACAGATCGCCTGCGTGGCGTCGTCTCCGCTATGCGGCGTGAGATCGAGCGGCTTGGCGGTGAGGTGCGCTTTCGCACGACGCTGACCGGGCTGGTTCAGCAGGATGGAACGCTCAGCCGCGCAATCGTTACATCGCCATCGGGAACGGAAGAGATCGACTGTGCAGTGCTGGTGCTCGCCATCGGTCAAGGTGCGCGGGACACGTATCGAATGCTGTTTGACGCGGGGATCGCCATGTCACCAAAGCCCTTTGCGGTCGGCGTTCGCGTCGAGCATCCGCAGAGCATGATCGACCGCGCGCAACTTGGCGAGCTGGCGGGGCATCCGCGACTGGGTGCCGCGGAATATCGCCTGACCGCGCAGAGCGGGACGCGCGGCGTCTATACCTTCTGCATGTGCCCCGGTGGAAACATCATCGGCAGTGCGTCCGCGGGCGACGAAATTGTCGTCAACGGCATGAGCAACTTTGCCCGCAACGCGGAAAACGCGAACGCCGCGGTGGTGGTGCAGGTCAATCCGGACGATTTTGCCTCCGATGCGCTCGGTGGCATGCGCTTTCAGAAAGAGATTGAGCGCGCGGCGTTTCGCGCGGGTGGCGGCAACGGGCTGGCGCCCGCCAGTACACTCGGCGCTTTCTTGCGCAAGGAGACACCACGCGGGTTCGGGGGGGTTACGCCTTCCTATCGGCCTGGGGTCGCGCCTTGTGACCTGTGGCGCGTGTTGCCTCCGTTCGTGGCGCAGGGCGTGGCAGCGGGCATGCAGGCGTTTGGCAGGCAGCTGAGGGGCTTCGACCGCGAGGACGCGGTGCTAACGGGCGTTGAAACGCGCACAAGTGCGCCGCTTCGCATCTTGCGGGCGGAGAACATGGAGAGCGCATCGCTGGCCGGGCTCTATCCCGTCGGCGAAGGTGCGGGCTATGCGGGCGGCATTGTCTCGGCGGCGATCGACGGCATCAAGGCTGCGGAAGCGGTGATTTCGCGATTCGCGCCACCCAAAAAGACGGTATAACGCAAATATGGCCGCGGGACGAGTCCTGTGGCCATTATTCTGTCTTGATGGGATTATTTTCCGTCCCGCAGTGCGAGCACGCGGTCGGGCTTATTGCTCATGATGGCGAAGATGTTTTTTTGACCCAGCAGGTAGCGGATCTCGTCGTCGCCATCGACCGTCCAGGGGCTGGTCTTGACGCCCGCAGCTTCATACTTCGCAAGCTCTGAATCATCCAGAAAGCGATAATCGGGATGCTGATACTGCATGCCAAGCCGACGGCAATACTCCTGCGGTTCGGCGATGCGGCACTCATAGAGAATGCCGCAGGGAAGCTCCGGCGCGATCTGCTTGCAGCGCAGAAGCGTGTAGTGATTGAACGAAGACAGCACGATTTTTTCGCTTAAGCCAAAACTGCGGATCATGTCGATGACCTGTTGCTCGATGCCGTCATACTCGAAGATCGCGGTCTTAAACTCAAGAATGCTGAGAAAATTCTGATGCTGCACCAGAGAAAAATACTCATCCAGCGTCGGGATACGCTGCGCGGGACATTGACCCGCGAATTTGTAGGACAGGTCGTATTCCTTCAACTCACTGAGAGTCAGGTCCTTGATGAGCTGATCGTCGCCCGTGATGCGCTTGAGGCTTTCATCATGAAAGACGACAGGGATGCCGTCTTTTGTGAGCTGAACGTCAAACTCCGCGCCATCCGCGCCCAGCGCGAGCGCGCGCTCAAACGCGAGCATGGTGTTTTCCGGATACTGAGAGGAGAAACCACGGTGCGCAATTGCCAGAGCCAAAGAGACCGCCTTCTTTCGTGATTGTTCATTCTTTCGCTGCCATCAGCAGCAGAATTTTTATAGTTGTGTGAAGATTATTTCTTTCGCGCTTTTTGTTTGGGTTTAACTTTCTGCGGTGCGTTCTTCGTTACTTCTTCTGCGGGGATAGATGCGCTTGGGGTCGCACTCGTCGGCTCTGCAGTGCCAGAGACAGCAGCATATTCGCCTTGTGCATCTGTACTTTTCTGTTCGTCATCGCTCATGCGGTAAAGGTGGATTGCGCCTTGCTTATTGAGCGCGTGGATGAGCGCAACGGTGATTGGCAATCCCAGAAGCCCGATTCCGCCGAAGAGGTACGTGCCAAGCACCATGCTTAGCAGCGTCACGAGCGGATGCAGACCAACGCGGTCGCCAACGATCTTCGGCTCCATGATTTGACGCACGATGATGACCACCACGTAGAGCACGGCAAGCCCGATTCCCTGCGCAATATTGCCCGATATCAGCGTGAACACCGTCCAGGGCAGGAGCACCAGCCCACTGCCAACGACGGGTAGAATATCGAAAATCGCAACCGCAACGGCAATTCCCGCGGCGTTGTTGATACCGATGATGCTCAGTCCAAGGAAGATTTCGCCAAACGTGATGGTGAGAATGATCGCGTAGGAGCGCAGGTAGCTCCAAAGGGTACGACCGAGCTGAACGCGCGCGTTGTGCAGTAGCGTTCTCCAGCGCTCGGAGAGCTGGCGCATCACGAACGCGTGAATCTTCGGAAAATCGACCGTCAAGAAGATGGTCGAGATGATCATGATCAAAAGGTTGAGCAGGAACTTTGGCGCTTTCAGCGTCGAGCTGGTCACCCAGGTGACCACGCTCTTGGAGATGCTCACGATCGCGCCTCCCAGAGAGCTTGTAACATTTGCGTAGACGATATTATAGGCTGCGGCTGCGTCCGGATCGAGGTGGCCTGCAAACTCTTGCAGCGAGACAAACGCGCGATTCATCCAGGGCACGATGCTATCGGCATAGAGCGAGGGAAGCGT
>JBDKRF010000019.1:0-3042 GCA_039683525.1 Clostridiaceae bacterium | reverse complement strand
ATCTGGTCGCGGAGGCGATCAGCGTGTTTGTTCACGCGAGGGAAAAGGGAAATTATCTCGTCTTTGCGCCGTCGCAGTCGTATTTGGCAAAGCTCTCCGCGCTGCTGCGCGAGTTGCTGCCCGATGTCTCATTCCTGGAGCAGTCGCCGAAGATGGATGACGCGGCCCGTGCGGAGTTTTTGGCGCAATTCTTGCCGGATGCCGCGGGCATCACGCTGGGTCTTGCGGTGATGGGCGGCGTGTTTGCCGAGGGAATCGACCTGCCCGCCGAGCGGCTTTGCGGCGCGGTGGTGGTCGGCGTCGGGTTGCCGCAGGTGTGTCTGGAGCGGGATGTCCTGCGCGACGCATATGAGGAGACGTATCAAAGCGGATTTCGATATGCCTACCAATACCCCGGCATGAGCAAGGTATTGCAGGCGGCGGGGCGCATCATCCGCACCGAGACCGACCGCGGCGCGCTGCTCCTGATCGACACGCGCTATTCTCTCGCGGACTATCGCCAGCTTTTGCCTCCGCATTGGTCGGTACGGCGCGTGAAATCCGCCGACGACCTCTCCATTGCGCTTTCGCTCTTTTGGGAGAGCGCACCATCCATCCCGGCACAGGAGCCGTAACAACAAACCGTTTTACGCTTGATTCCGCGTCCCGAACCTGATAGACTTCACACATTATGAAACATACAATTACGACAAACTTCAAGGCCGTCATGTTCGACATCGACGCGTGCCTGATCGACTCCGCACCAAACCTGATCCTCACGCTTGATCGCGCCGTGTTTGACACCGGCGGCGGCCACCACCCGCCGGAATACCTCAGAAAGATGCTAGGCCTGCCCGGTTACGCGCTGCAAGAGCTGTTTGATCTGCCGGATTGGGAGCGCACCTTGCGCACCTGGAGCGAATACTACGCGCCGCTCGCCGTTGAAAACAAGCCGTTTGACGGCATCGAGCCGCTGCTTGCCGCCATCCACCGTGCAGAATTACCACTTGGGGTAGCTACCTCTCAGGGACGCGCGCTATATGTGGATCACTTCCACAAATACGGCCTCGCGCACTATTTCGACCTTGCCGTCTGCGCAGACGACGTGGCAAACCCCAAACCGGCCGCCGATCCGCTGCTGTTTGCGGCTGAGCATTTCGGCATCTCGCCAACGGAGATTCTCTTCCTCGGCGACGCGCCGTATGACATGCAGTGCGCGCGTGCGGCGGGTGCAAAGGGCGCACTTGCGCTATGGGGCACAACCGACCCGACGATTCCCGCGGACTACTACCCACCGACGCCGCTGGACGTGCTTCCGATCCTGGGGCTCGCGCAAAATTGATATAGCGACACAAACAAGCCCCCGAACCGGTTGGTTCGGGGGCTTGTGTTCGCTTATGTGATTAAAGAATCCGTTTGCCGATCTTGCCAAATGCGTTCTTGCCTGCGTAGACCGCGGTAGAGCCCAGCTGGTCTTCGATCCTCAACAGGCGGTTGTACTTCGCGACACGATCCGTCCGAGAAGGCGCGCCCGTCTTGATCTGGCCCGAATTGGTCGCAACCGCGATATCCGCGATGGTCGTATCCTCGGTTTCGCCCGAGCGGTGCGAGGTCACGGCGGTGAAGCCTGCGCGCTGCGCCATCTCGATGGCCTCCAGCGTCTCGGTCAGCGAGCCGATCTGGTTGACCTTGATCAGGATGGAATTGACGCTGTTCTCCTCGATGCTGCGCGCAAGGCGCTTGGTGTTGGTGACGAGCAAATCGTCTCCCACAAGCTGCACCTTGTCGCCGAGCTCACGGCGAAGTTGCTTCCAGCCATCCCAGTCCTCCTCGGCAAGGCCGTCCTCCAGCGAGATGATCGGATACTTGGCGGCTAAATCCGCCCAATAGCGGATCATCTGGTCGCGGGTCTTGAGGTCTCCCGTCTTCCAGAAGAGATAGCTGCCATCTTTGCCTGCCTTCTTTGCCTCGTCAAACATCTCGGTGCTGGCCGCGTCCATGGCGAGCATAAAGTCCTTGCCGGGCACGTAACCCGCCTTGGAGATTGCCTCCAGCAGCGTCTCGAGCGCCTCTACCTCGCCGGAGAGATTGGGCGCAAAACCGCCCTCGTCACCGACGGAGGTGCTTAGTCCCTTCTTGTGCAGAATGCCTTTCAGGGTATGGAACACTTCCGCGCCCCAACGCAAGCCTTCGGCAAATGTCGGCGCGCCGACAGGCATGATCATGAACTCTTGGCTGGAAATGTTGTTGTCCGCGTGCTTACCGCCGTTGATGACGTTCATCATCGGCACAGGCAAAATATGCGCGTTCACACCGCCGATGTATCGATATAACGGCATTTCCAGCGTCTTTGCCGCGGCGTTTGCCACCGCGAGCGAGACCGCGAGGATGCCGTTTGCGCCGATTTTACTCTTATCAGGCGTACCGTCGATGGCGAGCATCGCATAGTCGATCTCGCGCTGACCGGTCACATCCATGCCCAGGAGTTTGGGCGCAAGCTTTTCGTGAACGTTTTTAACCGCCCTAAGTACACCCTTGCCCTGATAGCGGCTCTTGTCGCCATCGCGCAGCTCCAGCGCTTCATACGCGCCCGTGGACGCGCCGGAGGGAACGGCTGCCCAACCGACGGCGCCGCCGCTGGTGGTGACCTCAGCCTCCACCGTGGGGTTGCCGCGCGAATCCAGTATTTCCCGCGCAAGTATCTTGGAAATCGTTTGTTGACTCATCTATTCAAACCTCGACTTTCTGATGTTTCTTTCTGCAATCGCTCCGCGATCGGAGCACTCAATTGTTACAAATTAAACGTAGCACAATACCATGGATTGTCAAGCGACTGCGTCACGTTGCGCGCGTTGTTTGCGACAAAGTTACAATCGAAACAATCGTTTCGTCGTTTGTTTTTGCAAGGCGGGAGAAGAAAAAGCGACGGAAGCCGTCTTTCCACGTGACGCGGTCTGTGGTCGATTTTGCGCACAGTTCACGTGTTCGATCGACCATAATGGACTGTGTGAAAAATTTTTCTTGACAGAATCCTTGAAATCATATATAAAATTGCCATTAGCA
>JBDKRF010000018.1:0-7140 GCA_039683525.1 Clostridiaceae bacterium | reverse complement strand
CGATCTGTATCTGACCGTGATCGCGATGTCCTTCTATCTCGGCCTCGGCAAGCGCAGAAACGAGCTGATCCGACAGGATGACGCGGTTAAGCGCAACGTGTTACAGTTTTACAACCAGAGTTTTCTGGATAAGAACATGTATATGTGCCTCGCGCTTGCCATTGCGTTTTACTCGCTCTGGGCGGTGGATCCGATCACGATTGCGCGCATCAACACGGGAAATATCGTCTGGACGGTGCCGCTGGTGATCTTGATCTGCATGAACTACAGCCTGCATGTGGAGCGGGATTCCGACGGAGACCCCGTCGAGGTGCTGCTGGGAGATAAGCTGCTGCTTTCGCTCGTCGCGCTGCTCGGAATCATCTTAGTCGCGATGATCTACTTATAAAATTTTGTGTGTTCTCTCAATCCGCCCGAAAGGGCGGATTTTTTGTGAAACAAAAAAGCTGTTCATAAACGAGTAGCGCTCTTGCTAGGGAGGCGCGGGCGGATGGTATCCGCCCCTACACGCACACCAAAAAATCTAAACCTAAACCGAATCAAAGGGTTTCGCTTTGCGGGTTACTACGCAAACGCAAATGTAGGGGCGGATAGTATCCGCCCGCGATGACCCAAGCCAAATTCAAAAGGCTGTCCGAGAAAGAACGCATCTTTCAGGACAGCCCCAGAAATATCTTGTGATTCTTTTTTCAGTCGTTATCCAGCGATCTTATCAGTGTCTGTGCGACGAGGCGGCGCGTCTGCCGCGCGTCCATGGCAAGCTTTTCAATATAGCGGTGCGCGGCGGCTTCGTCCATACCTCGGCGCTCGATCAGCATCCACTTCGCGCGGTTGACAAGACGAATCTCATCCATCTTCTCCTCCAGCGTCGCGGTCTTCTGCTCCAGATCGGCGAGCTTGAAGCGCGTCGCGCTCATCATAGCCGCTGCCTGCTTGAGCTGTTGCGCCGTGCAGGGCTTGCTGAGCGTGAGCACGCCCGCGTCCTCCACCTGCTCATTGACCTGATCATAATGATCTCCGGGTACAATCAGCGCCACGCAGCAATTCCGGCTGCTCGAAAGATCGAGCGCGAGCTGTGCGCCGGGTTCGTCGGGCAGGGGCGTGTTGATGAACACGAGCGAAAACGGCACGTCCAGCACCAGCCTGCGTGCCTCGGCGGCAGAGCCGCGCGCAGTCACGGGCGCATAGCGCGTGGAAGAAAACACCTCCGCGAGTGTCTCGCGGGAGCGCTCCGATCCGGACACGATCAATACACTATTCTGCTTTGCGTATGTGTTTGGCAAACGCAAGTCTCCCTCTGCTGTGTTACTGCGCACAATGGCGCTGCGGTATCCGATGCGGTGACGCTATCGCAAATAACGTTACTCCGCCTCGGCAGTATAGGCTTCGATGATGCCCGCGGGCAGCACCTCGCGTACAAACGCACTGCCTTTGGCGATATTCGCGGCTTCCGCACGCGAGCGCGGCAGCTGGCGCAGCTTGCCCGTAATCGACGCGTCCGCCGTAAAGAGGTTCACGTTGGTGGGCGCGGGCGCTTTGAGGTTGCGACGGATGCCGTCGAGTCCCGCCGCGAGGATCAGCGCAAACGAAAGATACGGGTTTCCCGCGGGGTCGGGGGAACGCAGCTCGATCCGCTCGTATTCGCCCTTTGCCGCGGGAATACGGATGAGTTGCGAGCGATTCTCCGGCGACCAGGTGACAAAGCGCGGCGCCTTGTATTCGCCAAAGCGCGCGTAGCTCGCGTCGACGGGGTTGAGAAACGCGGTGATCTCGCAGATGTGCTCCATGAGCCCCGCCATAAACGCGTTTCGCGCGTCCTCCGTGCGCGGGTTAGCCAGAGAAAGGTTGATGTGCATACCGTTTCCGCTCTCGTGCGGCAGCGGCTTTGGCGAAAAGTCCGCCCAGAGGCCGTTTCGCATCGCAACCGAGCGCACCACAGACGGGAACGTCATGGCGTTGTCCGCCGCACGCATCGCGTCTCCATAGCGGAAATCGATCTCATTTTGCCCGGGTCCGTCCTCGTGATGCGAGCTTTCGGCGCGGATGCCCATCTCGCACAGCGTCAGGCAGATTTCGCGGCGGACATTCTCTCCGCGGTCAAGCGGGGCGATATCCATATACCTGGCGTTGTCGTAGGGGATATTCGTCGCGTTTCCGTCCGCGTCCAGCCGGAAGAGATAAAACTCAAACTCCGTGCCGAAGTTGACGGTCACGCCTTCGCCCTGCGCGGCTGCAATCGTCTTCTTTAAAATATTGCGTGTGTCCTGCGGAAACAGAGAGCCGTCGGGACGGCGAATATCCGCAAACAAGCGCACCACGCGCCCGTGACTCGGGCGCCACGGCAGCACGGTCAGCGTCTCACTGTCCGGAAAGAGCAGCAGATCCGAGTGCGCCTCATCTCCGAAGCCGCGGATGGCGGAGGCGTCGATCGAGATCCCGTCCGAAAACGCACGGGGCAGCTCCTCCGGCATGATGGAGATATTTTTCGGCACGCCAAATACATCACAAAACGCGAGACGAATGAACTTCACATCCTCCGCTGCGGCGTAATCGGCAATTTCTTGTGCGGTGTACATCATTTCCGCGCACATCCTCTCCTATAATAAATAGAACATTTTTGTTCGAATCATCCTACCGTACGCTACGGCGCGTGTTTGCTTCTTTTCATCAACAAACATTTCTGTTCGAAACACCCTGCCGTACGTTACGGCGCACGTTCACTTCTTTGGAAAAAGCAGCGCTTCTGAACGAAAACGCGTGGCTTTTGGTTTAGTGTAGCATAGTTTTGCCAAATATCGAGCAAAAAACGAATGAATTTCGCAAGTTCATGCGCGTGATCCGCCGTTTTTCTGCGCGATTTTTTCGTAAAAAGCGCCCAAGCCCGGACAAATCACTTTCCGGTTTGAACGCCTTTGTTCCTGCGAGTATACATAATATAGGATTTTCTGTCAAGAAAATCGTGAATGATATACGATTTCAAACTGCAAAAAAGGACTCATAAAATATTTTTTGATCATTCCGTACACGTTTGGTACTGATTTACGCAATATTTCGCAGGAAATCTTGCAGAAATTTTAGATTGACAAGCAATTCACCGCGCTGTATACTATCCGCATATTATTTTAACGGCAAAGGCGCCGCGGAGATACCGCTGTGTCGTTGCCGCTTTTTATAAAGTAGACACACAGAATAAGCCGGATTGGCGGCAGAACACGGTATTCCGGAGCGAGTTGCGCCAACGGCGGTTGAAAAGGATATGGAATAAGAAGAATCGGGTATAGGAAAGGGTATAGGAGGAAATTTGACCATGAGTACGGTTTCGGAAACATTCGGCAGTAAGGTGTTTAACGATGCGGTCATGAAGGCGCGTCTACCCAAGGACACATATAAAGCCATGCAGACCGCGATTCGCGAGGGCAAGAGACTCGATCTCTCCGTCGCCAATGTGGTTGCCAACGCCATGAAAGACTGGGCGATTGAAAAAGGCGCGACGCACTATACCCACTGGTTCCAGCCGTTGACCGGCATCACGGCGGAGAAGCACGACAGCTTTATCTCGCCCATGCCCGGCGGTAGCATCATCATGGAGTTCTCCGGCAAAGAGCTCGTTCAGGGCGAACCGGATGCCTCCAGCTTCCCCTCCGGCGGTCTACGCGCCACGTTCGAAGCGCGCGGTTACACCGCATGGGATCCCACGAGCTATGCCTTTATTAAGGAAAAAGTGCTTTGCATCCCGACCGCTTTCTGCTCCTACGGCGGAGAAGCGCTGGATAAGAAAACCCCGCTTCTGCGCGCCATGCAGGCGATTGACCGTCAGGCGATCCGCATCCTCAAGCTTTTCGGCAACGAAGGCGTCAAGCACGTGACCACAACGGTTGGCAACGAGCAGGAGTATTTCCTTGTAGACAAAGAGGACTTTGACCGCCGACCCGACCTGCTCTTCACGGGCCGCACACTCTTTGGTGCCCGTGCGCCGAAAGGACAGGAGCTGGAAGATCATTACTTCGGTTCCATCAAACCGCGCGTTCAGGCGTTTATGGAAAATCTGAACCAAGAACTTTGGGAGCTTGGAGTACTGGCCAAGACCGAGAATAACGAAGTTGCGCCCGCGCAGCATGAGCTCGCCCCGATTTTCTCGACGACGAATATCGCGGCCGACCACAACCAGCTGACCATGGAGATCATGCAGCGCGTTGCCAAAAAGCACGGCCTTATCTGCCTCCTGCACGAGAAACCCTTTGAAGGCGTCAACGGCAGCGGCAAGCACAACAACTGGTCCATTTCGACAGACTCCGGCGTAAACCTGTTGGAGCCAGGGGAAACGCCTTTCGAAAACGCGCAGTTCCTTCTCTTCCTCTGCGCGGTAATCCAGGCGGTGGACGATTATCAGGACCTGCTGCGCGTTTCGGTGGCGAGTGCAGGAAATGACCACCGCCTCGGGGCGAACGAGGCCCCGCCGGCAATCGTGTCCATCTTCCTGGGTGACGAACTCTCCGGAATTCTTGACGCCATCGATACCGGCTCCGCCTACGGCGCGCGTGAAAAAATGCAGATGAAAGTCGGCGTACACGTGATTCCGCACTTCCCGAAAGACACCACGGACCGCAACCGCACCTCGCCGTTTGCGTTCACGGGCAATAAATTTGAGCTGCGCATGCTCGGTTCGAGCCAGTCAGTTTCGGACTGCAACATGGTACTCAATACCGCGGTCGCCGAGTCCCTCCGCAAATACGCGGACATACTCGAAGGCGCAAGCGATCTGACCAGCGCAGTTCACGACTTGATCCTCGAGACCGTTCAGGCGCACAAGCGCATCATCTTCAACGGCAACGGCTATGACGACGCATGGGTCAAAGAAGCCGAAAAGCGCGGTCTGCTGAATCTCAAGACCACGCCGGACTGCCTGCCCTACCTGGTAGCGCCGAAGAATATCGAGCTGTTGACCTCGCATAAGGTCCTCAGCGAGACCGAGATTCGCGCCCGTCTGGAGATCGCGCTCGAAGGCTACAAGAAGATCGTCTGCATCGAGGCGATGACGATGATCGACATGACGCGCAAGGACATCCTGCCCGCATCGGCCGGATTCCAGAAGAAGCTGGCGGACACCATCGCGGTCAAGCGCACCTATGCAAGCGCTGCGGACTGCACCTATGAAACGGAAACCCTCGTCACCGCAGCCGCGCTGTCGAAGGCCGCCTATGAAAGCGTAAAGGCACTCGAAGACGCACTCGCGGAAGCGAGAGCCGAGGAAGACGCGCACAAGGCCGCTGAAGTGTGCAAGGAGAAGGTACTCGAACAGATGAGCGAGCTACGCGCAAGCGTAGACGCGCTGGAGATCTTGACAGCGACGAGCGAATGGCCGTATCCTTCTTACGGCGATATGCTATTCAACGTCAGATAAATAAATTTTTCAGGAGAACGAAGATCATGTGTTCTATCATGGGATACCTCGGCAAGCGCATACCCTTGGATTTGCTTGTCGACGGATTTTACAAAACCATCTCACGAGGACCTGATCTGTCGCGAATGTTGAGCGTTGGGGATGGATACCTGATGTTCCATCGTCTGACGATCATGGGTCTGGAAAAGAGCGGCATGCAGCCATTTGAGCGAGGCGGGGACGCGGTCGTTTGCAACGGCGAGCTCTATGGCTTTCGCAAGATGCGTGACGAATTATTCTCAGGATACGACTTCAAGAGCGGCTCGGATTGCGAGCTGCTCTTACCCTTATTTCAACGTTACGGGACAGACATGTTCCAGATGCTGGACGCGGAGTACGCACTGATCCTCTACGATCACAAAACGGACTCCTTAATCGCAGCGCGTGATCCCATCGGCATCCGCCCGCTGTTCTATGGCTATGACGAAGACGGACAGATCATGTTCTCTTCGGAAGCGAAGAACATCGCGGGTTTAACGGAGACGATCAACCCCTTCCCGCCGGGACACTACTGGAAAGACGGCGAGTTTGTTCAGTATGCCGACCTAACCAGCGTGAAGGACTATTCGCCGGACGAACTGGACGCGGTCTGCGACAACATCCGCGAAAAACTCACTCTCGGCATCGTCAAGCGCCTCGATGCGGACGTACCGCTCGGGTTCCTGCTCAGCGGTGGCTTAGATAGCTCGCTTGTCTGCGCGGTTGCCAACAAGTACCTGCCGCACCCGATCCGCACCTTTGCCATCGGCATGGTCGGCGACGCGATCGACCTCAAGTATGCCAAGCAGGTTGCCGACTATCTCGGTACCGAGCATACCGAGGTGTTCATGACGGCGCAGGAGGTCATCGCATCCCTTCGTAGCATCGTTCGGATTCTCGAAACATATGACATCACGACGATTCGTGCAAGCGTCGGCATGTATCTTGTCTGCAAGTACATCCACGAAAACACGAATATCCGTGTGCTGCTCACGGGCGAAATCAGCGACGAGCTCTTCGGCTACAAGTATACGGATTTTGCGCCAAGCGAAGAGGAATTCCAGAAGGAAGCCAAGAAGCGCATCGACGAAATCTATATGTACGACGTGCTCCGCGCGGATCGCTGCATCTCCGCCAACTCGCTGGAGGCGCGCGTACCGTTTGGCGATCTGGACTTCGTCAAGTATGTCATGAGCATCAATCCCGCCCTCAAGATGAACCGCTTTGGCAAAGGCAAGTATCTGCTGCGCCATGCGTTTGAGGGAGATTATCTACAGCAGGATATCCTCTATCGCGAAAAGGCTGCGTTTTCGGATGCGGTTGGCCATTCGATGGTCGATCAGATCAAGGCGTATGCCGAGAAGCTTTACACCGACGAGGAGTTTGCCGAGCGCAGCAAGAAATACACCTTCGCGACGCCCTTCACGAAGGAATCGCTGCTGTACCGCGAACTGTTTGAGGCCGAATACCCCGGCCAAGCGCATATGGTCAAAGACTTCTGGATGCCGAACCGTACCTGGGAAGGCTGCAATGTCAATGACCCGTCTGCTCGCGTTCTCGCGAACTATGGCGCAAGCGCGGTATAAATCTTGACCCTGGCACCCTCGAATACCGTGGGAATTCGCTCCTTCCGCGGTATGACTTCCGCCTCTTGCTTCGGCAGGGGGCGGATTTGTTTTAGATTGTTGCTTTTTTAGGAAAGCAACGAATCCGTGGGGATG
>JBDKRF010000017.1:0-3634 GCA_039683525.1 Clostridiaceae bacterium | reverse complement strand
CCCTCTCCGGCACACCCGTCATCTCCGGCAATGCCTATTATGGCGGCACGCTTTCGGCAAACCTTTCCGGCATCAACCAGACGGACTTGAGCGGCATCACCCTCAAGTGGACCCGCGTAGATGGCGCGAATGAGACGCTGCTTATATCTGGCAACAAGGACACGACGTGGACGCTCGTAGAGGCGGATATCGGCAAAACGATTCGTCTGGACGTGACGGATGCGACCCTGAGCGGCACCGTGAGCGCCACGACCACGATCACCAAGGCGCCGTATTCCGCCAGCGTGACGAAACCTGTGCAGCAGACCGTCGGCGAAACCTCTATTGTATTGACTAGCGTCACCGGCTATGAATACATGCGCACGGGCGGTTCCTGGCAGGACAGCACAACGTTCTCCGGGCTCACCGCGGGCACGAGCTATGACTTCTTCCAACGCGTGAAGGAGACGGCCACCGTGCAGTTCTCCGCCACCAGCGATAAAACCACCATCAAGACCACCGCTGGACTCACCGGCACGGCGAGCATTAGCGGTACGGCACAGTCCGGCAAGACGCTGACGGGTTCGCTATCCGGCTCCAATGCCTCCGGCACGATCAACTATGTCTGGCAGCGAGCCGGCGCAACCGTCGGCACCGGAACGACCTATCTCTTAGGCAGTGCGGATGTAGGTCAAGTGATCACGCTTGTCGTGAGCGCAACCGACCAGACGGGTTCGCTCACCGCCGCGACCGCTGCGGTGGCCAAGGCGGATAACACGACAACTCCCGCCGCGCCGACGATGGCGAGCGCAACCGCCTCGAGCATCACGCTTAACGCAGTCTCTGGCTATCAGTACTCGCTCGGCGGCACCTACTGGCAGGATACGACCACGTTCCACAAACTCGCTGCGGGAGCCTCCTATACCTTCTATCAGCGCGTTGCGGAGACCACAAGTGTGCTTGCGTCCGCATCGAGCACTGCTGCGAGCTTCAGCACGCTGCCAGTACTTGCGGGCACGATTACGGTAAACGGCGAGGCGCGCTATGGCATAACCATGACGGCGTCGCTCTCCGGCAGCAACAACACCGGCACGCTCACCTATACCTGGAAGCGCGGCAATACCGTTGCCGGAACGGGAACGTTCTATGTCGTGAGCGCAGCGGACATCGGCAACCAGCTCTCTTTGGAAGTGACCAGCAGCGTGCAGGGCGGCATTGTTTCCCGCTCGTTTGGCACGGTCGCCAAGGCGTATTATGTCGGCGAAGCCCCCGACGCGCCCACGCGCTCCAGCCGCACGACCAGCAAGATCATCCTCAAGTCGGTAGATGGCTGCGAATACTCCCGCGGCGGCACTAACTGGCAGGAGAGCACGACCTTCAGCGGGCTAAAGTCCGGCACGAGCTATACCTTCTATCAGCGCTATAAGGCGACGGCGACCACCGAGGCCTCTCCCGCCAGCGCGTCGTATAAAACCTCGACCAACTCGGCTTCGTCGGACGACGGCGACAACAACACGAGCGCAACGCCGACACCGAAGCCCAGCTCGACCGATGGCGCGACCACGGCACTGTTCTCCTACTCGCTCACGCCGGATAACACCCGCATCCTCTACTCGACGATGAAGAGCCTCGCCGAGGGGAACAAGACGCAGGACGTGACCATCAAGCAGGACGACGTGGAGTTCACCTTCCCCAAAGGCACGATGACGCAGAGCTATACCCAGCTCTGGTACGACTTTGGCGCCTCGATCAATAACTCCATCGCCGCGCAGACCGCGCAGGAGATCGCGGGCGACGCGTATGTCGCTACCGTGCACTACAACTACAGCGGCGAGCTGCCGGGCAAGGCGAATATTCGCCTGAATGTCGGCGCGGCGCAGGCCGGTAAAACGCTCTACTACTATCTGCTGAACGACGATAAGACCATGACCTTCCAGCAGACGGCAACGGTGGACACCACAGGCTGGGCAACCGTATCGCAGTCGCACTGCTCGGACTATGTCTTCCTCAGCCGCGACATCAACAGCGTCAGCGCGTCCCCGTCGCTTTCGCCTTCTCCGAATGCGTCCGTCTCTCCGCTGCCGACGCCTACCGCCTCTCCGGCGGCAACCACGAACGGCATCGGGTCGGATGGCTGGTTCATCGCAGCGATCATCCTCATCGCGGTGGCGCTCATCGTCGGCGGTATCTGGCTCTATACCAAGAACCGTGAAGACCGCGTAGATGACGAGGACGACGAGTTCTAATCCGCGTCTATGGGCAATTACAGCACAAAAAAAACCCGCTTCGGCACCTTGCCGGGGCGGGTTTTCTTCTTCTGCGCGGGTCAGGGAAACGAACTGTACGCCTTTTGCGGCAGGGCGTATAATGAAAGCGACGGATCTATACGGATGAATAAGTTACTACGAAAAGAGGCAGACGTATGAAACGGGAGATAAGCCCAGAGTTGATGGAAAAACTTCTGAAGATGCAGCGGGACGAAATCACCGGCAGCATCCTTTATGGCAAGATTGCCGCGCGGCAGAAGGACGAGAATAACAAGCGCGTGTTCGCGGAGATCTCCCGCGCAGAGCGGGGGCATTACGAAACCTGGCGCGCATATACGAATCAGGAAGTCACGCCGAACCGTTCGAGGATTGCGCTGTTTTCCGTGCTGAGCCGCGTGCTCGGCATCACATTCACGATCAAATTTTTTGAAAAGGGCGAAGACATGGGTCTTCGTGACCTGCGCGCAATCGAGCAGGAAATTCCTGAAGCGCGGCAGGTGATGGCCGACGAAGAGGCGCACGAAACAAAGCTGATGGCGATGATCGATGAAGAGCGCCTGCATTACGTCGGCTCCATCGTACTGGGGCTCAACGACGCGCTGGTGGAGCTGACGGGTACCATCGCGGGTCTCACCTTCGCGCTGGCGAACAACAGGCTCATCGCGCTCTCCGGCATCATCACGGGCGTTGCGGCGACGCTGTCCATGGCGGCCTCTAACTATCTGGCGCAGCGCGCGGATGGAAAAAGCGACGCGCTGAAATCCAGCGTGTACACGGGAATCGCTTACCTGCTGACGGTGATCGCGATCGTGCTACCGTATCTGCTGCTGCCAAACAAACTGTATGTGCTGGCGTTTGGGATCATGATCACCGTCGTGGTGCTGATCATTCTTTCCTTTAATTATTATATTTCGGTGGCGCAAGATTTGCCGTTCTGGAAACGCTTCGGCGAGATGGTACTCATCAGCCTCGGCGTCGCCGCGCTTTCGTTTGGCATCGGCCTTGCGGCAAAGCAGCTTTTGGGGATCAATGTCGGGTGATGCGATTTCGATCCAATGGTGAAAAAAACGGGTTCGATCGATCAAAAAAAGTCCGTCGCTTCTGCGACGGACTTTTTGGATGCATCATTTACAAGCTATCTCCGAAGTCCTTGCGGAACTTCGCGACCAGCTTCTCCTGCCAGTCGCCGATCGGCTCGAGACGGCCGAAGAAGAAGCGGAGTGTCTTGGGTTCCTCCACGAAGTTCAGCCCGCCGACAAGTTCGCGGTTTTCGTAGAGCCAGCAGATGCGGTCTACCGCGTAGAGCACCTGACTCATTGTAAACACGCGTCTTGGCAGCGCTAGGCGCAGCAATTCCATGCTCGCGATGGGTTCCGTTCCGTCCGGCT